>JANXQZ010000002.1 GCA_025353235.1 Bryobacterales bacterium | reverse complement strand
CCTATTGCGTGATGGGATCGAAGCATTTGCGAACCGACGTAAACTTCGCTTACCCCACGGCAGAGATAGCGGTGATGGGTCCGGAAGGGGCTGTCAATATCGTGTATCGGCGCGAGCTTATGCTGGCCGAAGATAAGGAGTCGGCACGGAAGCAGAAGGTGGAGGAGTTCAAGGACCGCTTTGCCAATCCCTTCGTTGCGGCCGAGCGCGGGTTCCTCGACGACGTGATCGAGCCGCGTGAGACGCGCCCTAAAATCATTCGTGCTTTGCGCATGCTGGAAACCAAAGTGGATACCATGCCGAGGAAGAAACATGGCAATATCCCGCTATAACTTCTGATGACGAAACACACTGTAATTCTCGTCGCCAGCGGCGACCTGCGCCTTCCCGCGAACCAAAAGTGTTGGCCTGCGCAAGAGCGAACTGAAGCGGCCGTTGTGGCCGCGATCCAGGCTGCCGGACACACCGTTGTGCGGGGCCATCCGGTGGACCCCGTGAAGCGGCATGGATTCATCGAGAGTCAGAAACATGGCATGGAGGTGTTTCGGGAGATTTCCAGAGATGCTCCGCTAGTCGTGGTGGAGGCGGTCTGGCAGTACAGCAATCATGTCCTGAGCGGCCTGTACTCGCATCGGGGCCCCATTCTGACGGTAGCGAATTGGAGCGGCGAGTTTCCGGGCCTGGTGGGCATGCTGAATCTAAACGGCTGCTTGACCAAGGCTGGCGTGAAGTACGACACGCTTTGGAGTGTCGATTTTCAGGATGAGTTTTTCCTGAACGGACTGCGCCAGTGGCTAGCGGGCGAGCGCGTGCGTCAGGACACCAGCCACATTCATGCTCTCGCCAACGTGAAGCTGCCCGCAGATGCCGTAGCGATTGGCCGCGAGGTCGCCGAAGAACTGCTGCGAAACAAAGCCATTATGGGCGTCTTCGACGAAGGGTGCATGGGGATGTACAACGCGATAATCCCCGATGAATTGTTGCATCCCACGGGTGTTTTCAAGGAGCGCTTAAGCCAGTCCGCACTTTATGCAGAAATGCTGCGCACTGGGGACGACGAAGCGCTCTCAGTCCGCCACTGGCTCGATCGCAAAGGGGTTCATTTCGCAATCGGACCGGATCCCGCAACGGATTTGCGAGACGACCAAATTCTGCAGCAGTGCAAGATGTACATCGCCGCGCTGCGCATTGCCGACCAGTACGGTTGCGACACGATCGGGATCCAGTATCAGCTCGGGCTGAAAGATCTGACGGTAGCCTCCGATCTGGCTGAAGGTTTGCTGAACAACGTGGATCGGCCGCCGGTGTATGCCCGCGATGGGCGCGAACTCTATGCAGGCCGGGCGCTTCCGCATTTCAATGAAGTGGATGAGTGCTCGGGTTTGGACGCGTTGCTCACGAATCGTGTTTGGACCAGGCTCGGCTTCGATCCTGAAACGACGCTGCATGACATTCGGTACGGCGAGGAGTATCGCGGCGAATTCGTCTGGGTCTTCGAGATTAGCGGTGCTGCGCCGGCCCAGCATTTCATCGGCGGCTATGCGGGTGCGGTTAGCGAACGGCAGCCATCAATGTATTTCCCGGCGGGAGGAGGCTCGCTGAAGGGGGTCAGCAAACCTGGCGAGATCGTGTGGAGCCGGGTCTTCGTAGACAACGGCGTTTTGAAAGCCGATCTGGGCTTGGCGGCGGTGCGCGATCTTCCGAGGGAAGAGACGGAACGCCGCTGGCAAATTACGACACCCCAATGGCCCATCATGCATGCCGTTACTCATGGCGTGACGCGGGACCAACTGATGGCGCGCCACAAAGCGAATCATATTCAAGTGGCGTACGCCCCGGACGCCGAGGGCGCAGACCGAGCATTGGCCGCGAAAGCATCCGCGTTTCGAGAATTGGGAATTGACGTGAGTATCTGTGGAAGTAGGAGCAGGGGAACAGAAACGGTCTCGTACAATAGCTAGGACGGCCCAACATAACATGAGAGTCGGAATTATCGGAACGGGTGCAATCTCGCATAAACACGCGCAGGCGTACCGGAATATCGGCTACGAACTGACCGTCTGCACCGACATCAATGCGCAAAATGGCCGAGCCTTCGCGGACCAGCACGGCTGCGAGTTTGTGGAGACCTACGAAGAGGTGTGCCGCCATCCGCGCGTTGACTACGTAGACGTCTGCACCTTCCCCGATTTTCGTTTGCAGCCGCTTCGGATCTGCGCCGAGAGCGGCAAGCATATCCAAGTTCAAAAGCCGATTGCCACCACCGTGGCGGTAGCGGCTGAGATGATCGAAACGGCGAAGAAGGCGGGCATACAACTGGGTGTCGTGAGCCAGCACCGCTTTGACGACTCTACGCGCTTTCTGCGTCAGGCCCTCGACGCTGGACGGCTGGGTAAAATCCTGCAGGCGGATGCCTACGTGAAGTGGTACCGCTCCGCAGCCTATTATTCGCGCCCGATCAAGGGTAGTTGGGCCACCGAAGGCGGCGGCGCGCTCATCAATCAAGCGATTCATCAAGTGGACGTTCTGCTGTGGCTGGTGGGCGGGGTGGCGGAGGTGTTTGGTTACTGGCAACTTGGCGCGTTGCATAAGATCGAGTCCGAAGACGTGATGAGTTGCGTACTCAAATATGCTTCTGGGTCCACAGGCGTGATTCAGGCTTCTACGGCGTTTTGGCCCGGATATACCGAAAGACTCGAAATCCACGGAACCAAGGGCACGGCTGTTATTTCGGGCGATAAGCTCACTACTTGGGACGTTGAAAACGATGCGGGCGATCCAGCGCCAGTGGATCGCGACGTGGCTTCCGGCGCATCCGATCCCATGGCAATTTCGCTTGAGCCCTTTGAGCGGCAATTCATCGATTTCGGCGAGGCGATCAAGACAGGCCGGAAGCCGATCTCTTCAGGCGAAGACGGATACCGGGCGTTGAACTTAGTGGAATCCATTTATAGATCTTGCAGGCAAGGGTCGCCTGTGCGGCTGGGGTCGTAGCGGAGATCGGTGCCTACACTCCGCGTACCTGCATCCAGCGCCAATCTGGGACCTGGTTTTGACGCGCTCGGACTTGCGCTTGGAATCTATTTGGATTGCCGGTTTGAGAGGTCAGCCGAACTTAACATCACCGCTTCCGGCCGTGACGCCGAAAGCATATCTACCGGCGCCGACAACTTGATTTGGCAGACGGCTCTGGCGGTGGCTCGCGATGTTGGCGAAGAGCTGCCCCCGATTCGACTCGATATTCAAAATGATATTCCGCTCGGCAAGGGACTCGGTTCGAGCGCGGCGGCCTTGACTGCGGGAGTGGTGATCGCGGACCATCTGTTGGGCCTGCACTGGAAGGCGTTGCGCATCCTGGATGAGGCGGCGCAAATCGAGGGTCATCCCGATAACGTTGCAGCTTGCGTGCTCGGCTCCATCGTGGCCACGGCCATGGAGCGAGGGGGAACGGCTCGCGCGGTCCGGCTGGAATTGCCCGCGCGCTATGGGGTGGCCGTAGTGGTGCCGGACTTCGTGCTGCCCACGAGCGAGGCGCGCGCGGTGCTGCCGGATTTCTACTCGCGGGAGGACGCCGTTTTCAATGTGCAACGGTCG
>JANXQZ010001153.1 GCA_025353235.1 Bryobacterales bacterium | reverse complement strand
GATTCGCTCCGCGTGCTGAAACGGCAACTTTGGACCGAATCGGGAGACAACTTTGCCGAAAAGCTCCAACAAGCTTTGGTCGAGGTGGAACCGGGTCCGCGCTTACTCCGTGGGTAGCGTAGCGCGCGTCAGCCAGAAGTCTTCAATGGATTGGACAATATCAATGAAATCGTCCAGTTCGATTGGCTTGGCGATATAGCAATTCGCGTTGAGGGCATACGCTTTCTCAACATCCTGGGGGGCTGTCGACGTGGTCATCACCACTACCGGAATGCGGTGAAGATTGGGATCGGCTTTTACTTCGGCCAGTACTTCTTGACCGTTTTGCGCGGCAGGTTGAGATCTAAGAGGATGAGGTCTGGACGAGGAGCATCGTGGAACTTTCCGAGATGCCGCAGAAAATCGATCGCTTCCACGCCATCCACAGCGACGCTGAGATGGACCCCGACGCTACCTTCCTTGAAGGCTTCTCTGGTTAGCCGAACGTCGCCAGGATTATCTTCAACGAGAAGAACTTCCACGGTTTTAGCGGTTGCGGCGACCATAATGACTGAACGTGCACGTGTAAGCCCACTACAGAGTTCGATATGCGCGATCAAAATAGAGCAGTGGGCGGCCGCGATTCGATAATACTTTCAAAACGCGTCCGATAAGCACAATATGGTCGCCGGCTTCAAGCATGTTATGAACCGCGCATTCGAACTGCGCGAGGGCATCTTCTATCAAAGGAGCACCCGATAAACCCGAACGCCACTCCACGCCTTCAAACCTGCCTTCTGGCTGCATCGCGAATCGCACAGACAAATCACGCTGAGCGTCATTCAGGATATTTACTGCGAAATGAGAATTGTTTTGAAAATAAGGGAGAATGGTGCATCCATAGTCAATGCAGACCAGAATTAAGGGCGGATGCAAAGACACGGAAGTGAACGAGCTTATAGTTAGTCCGTGGGGCGATCCGTCGGGGGCCGTTATGGTTGCAATTGCAACGCCGGTGGCAAACTGAGCGCACGCCTCGCGAAAAGCGTCGGCATTGAGCGGCTGAGACATGAAAGAAGCTGAAGCTTGTGCTCTTGACAAGAGTGTAAAGTCAATCCTATCATGGAGTTTGCTCGCCTTCAGCATGCTTCGCAGTGGGCCCGATTAATCGGGGGGAATCTTGATCAAGTTAGATATTATCAACGAAGTAGTTAACAAGACCGGAATCACCAAGACCAAGGCCGAGATGGCGGTGGAAACGGTTTTCGAGAGCATGAAGCGGGCGCTTGCCCAAGGGGAGCGGATCGAACTGCGCGGCTTTGGGATTTTCAATGTCCGGCCTCGCAAGACGGGCATCGGCAGGAACCCCCGCACGGGAGCCGAAGTTGCCATCCCGCCTGGCAAGGCTGTTCGGTTCAAGCCCGGCAAGGAACTGCAAACCCTGCAGTAGGGATCGTGGTTCCATCGGTCGAATTTCCCTTGCCGATCGTTCGACGAGAACGGGTCGCGCTGCACGTGCTTCTATTTCTCGCCACGTTATTCACCACCACCGTAGTGGGTGCGGGGCTGGCAAGAACCTTTCAAGCCAACCATCCTGTAGATCTGGAACAGGATTTCGCGATCGCGATCAACCTGTGGAGCCATCCTGCAATTCTCCTGGACGGTCTGCCATTTTCTTTAACCCTGCTCACAATTCTGTTCGCTCATGAAATGGGCCACTACATCACCTGCCTGCGTTACGGGATCGACGCGTCGCTGCCTTACTTTCTTCCCGCCCCAACACTCATCGGAACCCTAGGCGCGTTTATCAGGATTCGGTCGCCTATCTATACCCGGCGTGCGCTGTTTGACGTCGGTATCGGCGGGCCGATCGCCGGGTTCATCTTCCTGGTTCCCGCGCTCCTCATCGGGCTGAGTTTTTCGCGCGTTCAACCGGGCATTGCAATCCATGGGGATTTTGTGTTCGGAACCCCGTTGCTGCTGAGGCTCATGGAGTCCCTTCTATTCCCGGGCGTGCCCGTGGGAGATATCAGCCTGCACCCCATCGCGCGGGCAGCGTGGGTCGGCATTTTGGCTACTGCCTTAAACCTGCTGCCGATCGGCCAACTGGATGGCGGGCATATCCTTTATTCCTTTTTTGGCAAGCAGCACAAGCTTCTGTCGCGCGTGTTTGTGGCGGCCTTGGTTCCGCTTGGCATCTTCTATTCTTGGAGCTGGCTAGTTTGGGCGGTCCTCTTAGCCGTGTTCGCCCTGCGCCATCCCACGATCTTCGACGAGCTCCCCCTCGGGTCCGCGCGGATGAGGCTCGGCTGGTTCGCCTTGATCATGTTTGTTCTCTGCTTTACGCTGACGCCCATCAAGTCTGGCTGATACAATGCCTGCATGAAGCTGCTCACTGGATTTTTTCTGCTTACGGCAGCCGCCCTGCTCGCTCAGCCGCAAAGACCTGTCGAGGAATTCAAGACGAAATCGGGAGTCGTCAAGATTACCCCCATCCGGCACGCCAGCATGCTCATTGAGGCAGGGGAAAAGTTTATCTTCGTGGATCCCTGGAGTCAGGGCAACTTTGACGGCTTGCCGCCCAAGGCCGATCTCGTTCTGGTGACTGACATCCATCCCGATCACCTGGACCCTGTTGAAATTACAAAACTGCTGAAGCCTGGCACTGTAGTGATTGCTCCTGCCGCGACCGCCAAGTCCCTCTCCTCCGCGAAGATTATTTCGAACGGCGAGAATACCACCTGGGACAAGTGGAGCATCGAGGCTGTGCCCATGTATAACCTGAAGCGCGGACCCTCCGAAGGCACCTTGTACCACGACAAGGGCCGGGGCAACGGCTATATTCTTACTTATGGCGGAACGCGCTTCTACATCGCGGGCGATACCGAAGGCACCCCCGAGATGCGCGAATTGAAGAACATCGATGTGGCTTTCGTGCCCATGAACCTGCCCTACACAATGACCCCGGCCGAAGCCGCTGAAGCAGTTCGAGCGTTCCATCCGAAAGTTGTCTACCCGTACCACTACAAGGGCAGCGATCCTAAAGTATTTCAAACAGTGTTGGAGGGCTCGGGAATCGACGTGAGGCTGCGCGATTGGTATTACTGATCCTATTCTTCGCGCTGGCGGGTGCCGTCTCAGGGCAAACGAAGCGCGACTTGGGCCCGGTGCCGCGCTATGAAGTGAAGCGGGCCGATAGCCGCATCACTGTTGACGGCAAGCTGGACGATGCCGCTTGGAAGAACGCCAATACCATCGTGTTTCAGTTTCCCTGGGACGAGCAAACCGGGGTCAAGCAGAAGACCGTCGCGCGTCTTCTGTGGGACGATGATTACCTGTACGTCGGATACGATTGCCAGGATGTCGACATCATCGCGCACTATTTGAATCGGGACGACCCCACCTACAAAGACGATGCAGTCGAGATTTTCATCAATCCCGATGCGTCTCAGACCTTCTACTACGGCATGGAGATGAATGCCCGGGCCACGCTCTACGATTATTTTTTCGCGTTCCCGCAACTGCTGATCGCGCGCGTCAATTTCGATGGAGTTCTACTAGCGACTAATATTCGAGGCACGCTGAATCAGTCCGGCGACAAGGACGAGGGCTGGACCCTGGAAGTCGCTATACCCTGGAAAAACTTTGAGGAACTGGCCAAGAAAAGTCCACCTGCTCCGGGTTCGGTGTGGCGAGCCAATCTGAATCGCTGGGACGGCACAGAGCCGAATCGGCGACTGAGCCAGTGGTCCAACTCTGGCATGGACACGCCCAATCCGCACAATCCGGCACGCTTCGGCGAGCTACTTTTCGTGAAATGATCCGCTGCGGACTTTGGCTGCCGTCTCGCTGCCGTAGATGGGCAGGCTGTCGTCCGTAATCAGCCCAATCTGCTTCAAGACCGAAGCCTGATCCCAGTAAATATGTTCGTGGGCCAGCTTTCCATCGCGGAAGCGCACGATGGCAACCAGCGGAATCTCTACGCGCTTCCCAGTCGGTGCGACGCCAGGCAGCATCCAGGGCATCTCCTCCATGTGGGTGAACGAGAAAATCATTTCATCTACTAGCTGGTCCTCACCTACCGTTCTCGAGATGGGAGTTAGCGCTGTGTCGGCGGGCATGCGGGAGATAAAATCGCGCGAGTAAAAGGTGCGCAAGGCACTCTTGCCGTAACCGCCAGTCATCACCGGAATGTGGTTTACGTAGGCGTCTTCCACCATGGTCTCCAGCGTGGCTTCGGTGTCGCGCGTGGAGAATTCGTGGGCGGTATGCTCTTCCCACAGCTCGGTCAAACTTGGCATAGAGGTATCATAAACGGAACCGAGGTGGCAGCATCTCCGTATCCACCAGGGAGGTGACCAATGAGCTTGCCATGGCGCTTAGCGCTGCCCGCTGTTCTGACTTTCAGCCTGACGGGCTGCATCGACTTTGCCGATTTTAGCGAATCGGACCGCTACAAGGAAGACTTTCATTACACTTACCCGCTCAGCTCGGGCGGGACTCTCTCGGTGGAAAATGCCAATGGCTCGGTGGAGATTTCCGGATGGGAGAAAGACTCGGTTGAGATCAACGGCACCAAGTACGCCCGGACCAAGTCACTGCTGGATGGAGTAAAAGTGGAGACAGGGGCGTCGCCTGGAGCGATTAGGATTCGGACGGTTCGCCCGGTTGACAACCACGGCGGCTCGGGCGCGCGCTATGTGATCCGGGTTCCTCGCAAAGTTCTGCTGGATGCGATCACCACCACCAACGGAGGAATTCGGGTGCAGGACGTCACTGGGAACAGCCGTTTTCGGTCATCAAACGGATCGATTCGCGTCCACGACTTGATCGGGGAGATTGAGGCGCACACCACGAATGGGTCGATTGAGGCGATGAATCTGGATGGAAACGCCAGGCTGGAGACCTCCAACGGAAGTATCAAGGCGGAATCGTCGCACGGATCTATGGAGGCCACCACCTCCAACGGATCCATCAATATTGAGCTGACCGATCCCGCTGTGAACTGGCCCGTGAAGCTGCACTCGACCAATGGGCACATTGAAGCGCGGCTAAAGAGCGACAAATTGCCGGATGTGAGGGCGGAGACGTCGAATTCATCGGTCTCGATTCGTATTCCGGCGAATGCGAATGCACGGCTGCGCGCGCACACGTCGCATGCGAGCATTACGAGCGATTTCGATCTTGCACACGGTGGCAACTCCCGATCGAATACTGACCTGGAAGGCAACATCGGGTCAGGCGGCGGACCTCTCATCGAGCTTTCTTCGACCAACGGATCCATCAAAATTCTGAAGAATTAGGCGGCGGGTTGATACAGTCTGCA
>JANXQZ010001123.1 GCA_025353235.1 Bryobacterales bacterium | reverse complement strand
GCGATCTCGAGCGTACCCATCAGAAGGAGGATGAGAACGGGCAGGAAGATAGCCGCCTCAATCGCGGCAGACCCTTTTTGTGGGGCAGCCAATCTTGGCTGCAGCCGGCTTTCCAGCCGGCTCGGGACGCTAATCATGCAGCACCACCTTGCCTGGACCCGACGCTGCTCCACAACTTCCAAAATTCCCCTGCTTCACCGGGGCCACGCTTCCCACATACATAGCGAGAAAACGTCCATCGATATCGGGCGGGGTCAGCGTAGTCTGATTCGTATTCGGCTCCAGCAGAAACTGCCGGAACCCCAGCACCGTCATGCCGCCTAAAGGATTCAACGCATCCACAATCGAAATCGTAATCAGCCTGCGACCGTTGCCCGAATACGAAGCGTAGGCCACCTCCTCGGCAACATCGCTGTCCGGCGAATACACCGGCTCCAACGTCGATACGCTCGCTATCCCGCTGCACACCGTGCTAAACGAACTGCTCGGACTGGCCTCAAAGCGCGTATCCATGCCGCACAGCGCCGACGAGACCGGACTCGCTACCGTATTGCGGCAGAGCGTCGGCAGCGCGTTTGCCCACACGACTTCGGGCGCGGCGTTATTGATATTGAAGCAGGCGACCGGCTGCCCTGAGTTTGTCAGAAACCCATTGGTCGGGTTTACGCCAGGCATGCCAGCCGCGCCGCCGCGAAACGCCTGCGAATTCTCGTCAGGGAACGTCACGTCGTTGGGATTTAGCCGATCCAGCAACAGATAAGGAACCAGCGCCGTTGCTCCGCCGCTATACGGCAAGCCCGATGGAGCAGGCACCCCCGTGCAACTGTAACCAAGCGTGTAAATGGTCCCTTGCACGAATCCGAAATCGGCCGTGTCGCTCTGATCGAAAGCAGCTAACGCATACGGCTCAATTCCGCACACAGTGCACAGAGGAGCGCTGATTCCCGCCACTGCGCCAGCTTGCACCGACACCTTGCCTGCCGAAGCTAGCGGAATAAAACGCCAGAACGTCAGCGGAGCGTCGGCAGTCAAAGTGACTTGCACATAGCGCGCAGTAGACCCTCCGCTTGCGCCGCTTCCCGCCTGAGCATTTTGCAATGTGTCGTAGAAGCTTGGATCAGGGGCACTGCTCGACAAGGAGCCGGTGGTTTGGCCGATGGCGAGTCCGCCAAAATCGTACTTGCTTGCAAAGCCGGTGGAAGTGTCGATGGGAACTTTCGCAGCCGTGGATGCATCCACGAGCCCTTGATCTGTTCCGATGAGCCGCTGGGCTGCTGCCAATGCCATTCCGCTCGCGGCTGTTTTTAGTTCACCGCGAATCATGTAAAGACGCCCCAAGTCGACCGCAAAACCGATCAGCCCGAACAACACGGGAACCAGGATCACGAGTATCTGGATGCTCGTCGCTCCTCGCTCGCGTGACCGTACGCTATTGGGGCGGTTCCTGGTGTCCACGAGGTCCTACGAACGCGGGCTCTTTCGATCCCTTCTTCTTTTTCTTCTTGTCTTGCTCAGCTTTGCTCTCATCGAGTGTCGGCAGATACGCCTCAAGCGTGGAAGGCAGCTTCGCCTTCTCCCCTGGCGCGAGAGGCCGCACGAAATGCGGCGTGATCACCACGAGCAACTCGTTGTTATTCTTCTGCGTGGAGCTGCCGCGAAACAGCGCACCAAGAATCGGAATGTCGCCCAGGCCTCGCACCTTGGTAAGCAACTGAGTAACGCGGTTGTCAATTAAACCCGCGATTGCAAAGCTCTCGCCGTCGTTCAGAACCACTTCGGTATCGGCGCGCCGAGTGGTCAGCGCGGGAATCTGAAACCCTTGCAGTGTGACTGCGTTGGTATAGTCCAGCGAACTCACCTCAGGCGCTACTTGCAGATGGATCGCTCCACTCGTGGTGATGGTAGGCGTAAAGTCCAGCTTCACGCCGAACGGCTTGAACTGAACCGTGATCACGGGCGCGGTGGCACCGCCAGTGGTCGTCGAGGTTATGGTCGGAAAAGGGAATTGGCCTCCAGCCAGGAAACTGGCGGTCTTGCCTTCCACGCAAATCAGGTTGGGCTCGGCCAGCATCTCAAGAAGATTCTTCGACTGCATGTCGCGGATCGTCGCGCCGATGTTCAAGTCCGCACGGTAATAAAATAGATTCAAAATGTCTGCGAAATTTACGGACGGCGTTGCCACCTTTCCATTAGTCGATTGCAACTGCGTAAAGCGAGGCTGCTGAAACTGCTGCGTGGATGCCGCTCCGATGCCCGCAGGATTGGTGCTGAATAGATTGAAGCCGAACTCGGAAAGCTTGGTGCGGTCGATACTGGCGAACTTAACTTCCAGCAAGATTTGACGAGGCTCGGCGGCAGCCGGCATTTGTAATAAATTCACGACCGTCTTGGTATGCATGCCCGCCAGAGCCTGAGCTCGCTTGCTGTCCTCCGGGTTTCTTGCAGTCCCGGTTAGCACCAGAGATTGATCGTTACCGCTGAGGCTGATGCCGGATCCAGTCCAGCCGCGAAACTCATCCCGCAGCGAATC
>JANXQZ010001114.1 GCA_025353235.1 Bryobacterales bacterium | reverse complement strand
CTTCATGGTGAACCGCTCGATATAGGTTATGCCTTGAGCGCGATTCTCGCTATCCATCCTGACGCGGGCGGCGACAGAATCGGTCCGAACCTCCAGATTGCCGGTTTTCAAAGCGGGGGGCAAGGTCACGGCTACCGTGTTGAACATTGCGCCCACATCGCAGCCGTTCACGCAATTGCCGCAATAGTGGCAGGGCGGCCGATTGTTATGCATGCGCGTGAGCTGGGCTAGTCGCCGGTGGGTGACGGGCCAAGCCAGACTCTTGGCTGCCGCCGTGAAAATGGATTCGGCGCAGTTGAGAGGCATGGGCGGCAGGAAGACTCCATCCGGGAATTGCGGCATTCCTTCCATAGACCCGCTGACGCCGATGAATTCTTCCACGCGATCGTAGTAGGGTTTCATCGCGGCGTAGTCTACGTCCCAATCGAGGCCCCATCCGTCGCGCGACGCGGCCTTGAACTCGTAATCCGCCATGCGGTCGCTTGCGCGCGCCCAGTGCAAAGTGCGTCCACCCAGACATCTCGACCGCGACCAGCGGTACGTCGTATCTGGCGAGGTGGTGTAGGGGTTCTCCCGGCTGTCGAGCATGATCCGGTAATTGCGCTCGCTGCCGGAGTAGCGGCGCAAAAAACCCGGCTTACCTTGCCCGCGGTAATCCATTTGATACAGAAATGTGTGATGAAAGTCCTTGGCCGGAGTAACCGGGCTTCCAGCCTCCAGCATCAGTACTTTCATGCCCGCTTTGGAAAGTTCCAGGGCGGCCCATCCGCCGCAAGCGCCCGAGCCAACCACGATCGCGTCATAAGTTTTGGCCATTTGGGGATCCTCCTAGACGGTGTGGTGCTCCGGGTGGTTGCAAGGCGGGAAGATGGCGTTGTAGGAGTTCCCGCGGTAGTCGAGTGTTTCGATCATGCCGGCGCGAGAGGTATAAAAGGCGAACGTGTTTTGCTGTTTGATCAGTCGGTAAGCGGCAAAAGCCGGATGAGCGGATCCGTGTTCGCGCTCCGGCTTCGACATGGCTTCCAGCAGTGCGGCCCTGCCTGCTGCGTCCGCCGCGTGAAACCCGGCCTGCTTCAACGCTGCCATTGCGTCGCGCCATTGCTTCTGCATCTCGGGCGCGTACTCGGCGGCAGCTTGCAGCACGAAATCGATGTAGTGGGCGCAGTGTGCTGCACGGGCACCCGGAGTATCGTCGGCAGGGATCAGGATTTCGGTGAAGGACTGCAATGCAGCAAAGTCATCCGCGTCAAAGAACTTCGGCTGGTAATCGCGCAACAAAGCCGGTTCAGGCGGTGCAACGGACCCGGAGGCGTGCTTGTGATCCTCGGCCGCAACAATCCAAGTGGAGAAAAACTCAACCGCGCCGGGCAGCGCCGCAGCCCGCATACCTAAGTCCAGAAGATCGCGACGAGTCGGCATCTAACCTTAATATATACTGGGATCTCAACTTGCTTTTAGAGTTGCCGGTCGTATAAGCCTTACTATTTTGAAGGATGCGAATTGACTCATTGGCGTAAGTGTAGTAAACATATTAAAGCTATTGATTTCGAATCGATGTTACCGTGGAGGAGCGTCGGATTAAAAGTCAGGCGCCAGAGGCTAATCGAAAAAATTCCATGAAACGGATAAAACTACTATTTCTCTGCACTTTAACGACGGTTGGTGCCTTTGCAAGCACCGTCTCGTTCGTTGGTCCGGTGTATCCCAAGGACCAAGGTCCCGGAAAAGCCGAAGGTACGATTTGTAACATTTCCGATCCAAAGTGTATTCTTGGCGAACCTTCAGTGTTTGAAGTTTTCGGAGCTCAGTTGACCTCGCCAATGGGTGCCATGACGCAGTTTACATTGTCGATTCAGACCAACTACGGTCCGCCTACCAGCCATTTGATCCCGGGCAGTCCGGACGTGGTCCCTTCGTACGTTTATGCTACTGGACTTTCGCCCTTCTATATCGGTGACTTTTTGATCATGTCCGGTGGCGTGGATTACGCCGTCGTACTGCATCCGCATGATGGTTATGCAGCTGGCAACATCTACAAAGCCTCGGGCTACATCACCTCGATTGTGGCTACCATGGGTCAATTCGTGCAGAATCCGAACCACAATGTACTGCTGGCCCCGGGCGGCATGCTGGTAGGCAGCGGTACTTTGACCGGTGCGGAAACTGGCGACAGCGTCACCACGGCACATTACACCCTGACCGACACGTTTTCAGCGCCTGCGGGATTCCTAAGCAACGGGACCCCTTTTAGCGTTGATTTCTCTTCTTATCTCTGCGCGAACGGAGTCTTGGAAGGGACCAGCCCTGGAGGCTTCAACGGCGGCACCGGCGGCGGGACACCTGAACCCAGCACGCTCCTGCTGATTGGCCCGGTTTTGGCTCTTGCGGGTCTTCGCCGCTTGGTCAGACGCGAAGCCTAAGCTTTTTCTCAGCTTTCGACGCGGGCGCTTGTAGTTGGCGCCCGCGTTTTTATTTAACGATCACTTTGAAGTCGATTGTGAGCACCACAGCCTGCGGTGTTATTCGTATTTGCGAGACTTGAAAATCGCGCAACTGCTGCCCGTACGGGGCACTTGATCGTTTCTCTTCGAGAATCCGTTTCGCGTCGTCAAACACATGGTATTGAAAATCTCGCGATAACGACTGCGTCATTGCCGATCGAACGCGCCGGATATAGAACCCGTCTCGTTCCAGGCTATCCACGCGAACATCGCGAAACCCAATCATGCCGTTGTGATAGTACGGAACGGCGGTGATCGCAAGATTGAACCAATCTCCCAGGCCGACGCAACTGCCGAAGAAGTCCCCGGCCGACCGTCCGGAAAAGCGGGCCCGGACGCGCAGGCGATCCTTCTCAGCGTCGATCTTGGGACTTTCCAAGTATGCGTAGCTGCACTTCGTGGTCTGGCTTCCCCGGATGTATTTGCGCCCTTCCTGCGTGAACAATTGCTGCGAGAGAATTCGCTCCAGCGCCGGGTATTCAATCGAGAGTTCGGCGCCTCGCAAAGGCAGAACGGCGGCCAGCAGGAGTAGGCGGCAAGAAATCATCAAGCGGCCAAGTCGAAGGGCGTCCGGT
Organism: Bryobacterales bacterium; assembly: GCA_025353235.1. Lineage (GTDB taxonomy): Bacteria > Acidobacteriota > Terriglobia > Bryobacterales > Bryobacteraceae > JANXQZ01. The sequence goes on along the minus strand of JANXQZ010001114.1, from coordinate 839 downwards.
CATTCGTGCGTGCGGCATCGCATTCCGCCTGCGCGCGGATCAAGGCTTCGGTCGCTTTCTTCAGAAGCAGCGGTCCCAATTCCGTGAAGTCGAACCCGCCGCAAAACTTCCGCAGAGCGATGTTCCATTTCTTGTTGAACGTGCCGACGTGTTTAGCGCGATCCTTGGCGTTGCAGTGCCCGTACATGCTGAGCTGGATCAACTCGTCCATTAAGCGGCCCTCGGTCACCAGCATCTGGTTGAGAGGCTGCCGGTAGCAGCGATGGATGCGTACCCAGCGCATCATCTTTTCCGCATCTGCGGGGTCGTACGCGTCCACGAAATCGTCCATGCCCGCAGCTATCACGGAAGAACGCGCGTCCGCCAGTCTTCGGCTCAGCTTGCGCCTGGCGGAGCGAAAGAACGTATCCATGTTCTTGCGATCTAAGACATCGTAGCTGAATTCGGTGTGCTCGCGGCAGCCGGAGGGTCGGCTTGCGCTGTACACTAGCACGGCGTACGCGTACTTGGTATCCGCAAACTGGGAGGGGTCTCTAAACAGCAGTGCAGGGACGGCATCGCGCAGGGTTTGGTGCAATGCGCGCGAAACCTCCCTGAACACGGGCGAGAACCGGCGCGTGAGCTGAGCGGGCGCGGCGAACCAGCTCTCCTTGGGAATCATCATTTGTACGTCTCTTTCGGCAGTGTGCATTGCGGTGTTCATCTCCAAGCTGCATGATTATACAAATGGGGATAGCCATTTCCAAAAAGTTTGGGTGTCGCTCAGGCTGCTATGCTCCTTGAAGTTATTGTGGCGGAAGTAGTTGCGCTCGCGAATAATTTTAAAAAATACTTGTTAC
>JANXQZ010001106.1 GCA_025353235.1 Bryobacterales bacterium | reverse complement strand
TTCCAGTCGAAATCCGGCGTCATCGTGACGAGCTCGGCCATCGTCATTTTGTGGTATGTGAGGTCTGGATTGCGTCGCTTCACCCTGTCGAGCGAAGCTTTGGCGAGTGTCGTTTCAATCCGCAGGACGGCTTGGGCCTGGGGGCCCGCGTCCGAAGCAGGTCGTCCCTCGGACTTGGCCAGGAGTTCCAGCATCGTACGGACGTGCTGCTCATACTGGCCGCGAATTTCCACGGACTTTGGATCAGTCTTTAGATAATAATCGCGGTCAGGCAGACCAAGCCCGCCCTGATCGATGTTAGCGATATTCTCTTTCGAGTTCTTGCGGTCAGGCGCGATTCCGAAGTTGAAGAGCACGCGGACTCCGTTCTGATGCAGCTGAGCCACAGCTTTCACCAAGTCCACTTTCGAAGAAAGGTCCCAAATGGTTTTCAGCATAGGCTCTATGGGTCTTACACCCTTGGCCCCGATTGTCTTTTCGTCCATGCAGGCCGCATAATAGTCGCCGATCTTCTGTTCCAAAGCCGTTCTCTTTGTGCCAGGGACCGCGGCCTTGTCAAGGATTCCGCGCTCGATGGCTAGATTGCGATCGCTCAATTCATTGAAGCGGCTCCAGCGCGATCGGTCCGGTGGAATGGGGTTGGCCTGACGCCAAGCTCCGCATGCATATTGATAGAAGTTGGTACAGGGATTAGCGCTCGTGTCCATGGCTTTCAGGTCGATTCCCGAAGCTGAGGCGGAGTCGGCGGCAGGTGATGAGGCAGCCATGAGTAAGAGGACGGGCACGGCTGCGAGGCCCTGGCGAAGCAAGTTCATAACTTGATTCTAGCCGCATCCCGCATACACAGGTGTATCTTGAATGGCTCATGGCTACTCGCTGAAAGTGCCGTGAAACTTGGGACATTCCTTTTGGCGAGAAGCTTGCATCTCAGGTCGCGTGTCAACTCCGAAATCGCAATCACTCACTCTGTCTGTCGTGGTCCATGCTGTTGCATTGATCTTTCTGTTGGCCTTGAACTCGCGCGTGTTCTTGCTGCCCGTGCTGCCAGTGACTCCGATCAGAAGTTTGAAGCTGATCTTTATTCCTCCGGTGGAGTATCGAGTCGCGGACGGGCATGCGGGAGGCGCAAACTCGGCTTCAACGCCGCCACGCAACGGAACGCCGCCTCCTCGAGCACAACGATCTTTCGTGCCGCCCGAAACCCGGCCCGAGCCCAAGCTTCCCATGCGGTTTGGAATCGATTTCGAACCTCCGGTTCTCGTGCAGGCCTCGAACATCGTTGGCGATCCTTATGCCAAGTTGGGGGGCAGTTCGCTGGGCACCGGAGGAATCGGCGGGATCGGTAAGGCAGGCTGTTGCGGCGGGATCGGCGACCAGCAGGGCGGGCGCGACATGAGCGGTTCCGCGCGGCATGCTATGACTCCGCCCAAGCTTATTTACAAAGTTGAGCCGGAGTTCTCAGAGGAAGCGCGCAAGGCTAAGTTTCAAGGGACGGTCATCATCACGGCCGAGGTGGATGCTTCAGGGAGGGCGACGCATTTGATAGTCATCTCAAGTCCCGGTCTTGGGCTGGATTTGAAGGCGCTGGAAGCTGTGGCTCAGTGGAGGTTCCGGCCAGCGTACCGGGATGGCAAGCCGTTCACGACTACGGCGCGGATTGAGGTTGGATTTCATTTGTTGTGACCGCTCCCTTACGGTCACGGCTCGGTTAGGCGTGTAACCGCTCCCTGGTAATAACCCGCGACGCCTGCCTAGTAAAGCGACGGCCTGGTGGCTCCGCCTAGCAATGCCGGGTTGATGTTGGCAATCGTGTGCGTTCCCTCTCCGCCGCCAAACGCGAACAGAATGGAAACTGCAGGAATGCCTCCGCCCCGAATCGTTATGCCCAAACCGTAACTATGCCGGAAGTGGTTGAATCCAAGATCGCCTTGCGATAATGCCACTTTCCCGTAGTCGGCCTGGAACATCCCTCCGATCGGGCCCCAAATCACATGCTCGAACGAGCCTCGGAATACCAGCAGATTCGGAGCGCGGAAGCGATAATCCGGATAGCTGCTCAGCCAGTGGTCTCCATTGATATCCGAGCCGCCCAGCGTTGGCTGCAAGTAAAACGGAATCTCATTTCCTCTCGGGATGTACGACTCCGTCAGCAGAGCGCGCAATCCGATGCTGCCTTCGCGGTTGAATGTGAAATGCGGTTTCTCCGAGGTACGCCGCGCCTGTGACCGCTGCTTGCGATACAGGGGAAACTCATGGGACGCATCCACCGTGAAACGCTGGAATGATGTTCGGGAATCCGTTACTCCCTGGAACTGTTGGAGCGTCACGCGATAGTCCAGGCTCAGACGATCGCCGATCTCCCGGTCAAACCTCACCCCTTCACCCGCTTGAAAATATCCGAGTTGCCTGAGCAAGCCTGGAGCGGCCGGTTCGGAAAAAACCTGCTCCACGGATGGGCTCTTATCGGCATGGCGACCGCGCGGATCGAAGAATCGCCCGTTCAGCTCTCCAAATAACGAGATTCCCGAGTGGCCGAGAATCGGATAAATCACATTGCCGCCGAGGATCGTTTCCGTTAAGCCAAACAAAGCCAAGTTTTGCCGCGAGGTGCTCGCTCCGAGTCCGTAGTAATCCAGCTTATTCAGTGAAATTGCTTGCACGTAAAGGTTGAAAGTCGGAACCGCTCGGGGACCGATCTCGGGAAGCGCCTTCGGAGGAGGAGCCGGACCCGTGATGACATGCACCTTTTCGTGAGGCATGTAAAATGCCTTGAAGTAAGCTCCGGCCCGCCAGGATTGGTTGGTTGTAACTACTGCATCGACCGTTGTATTCGTGCGCCAATTCTCACCCAAATTCTTGTCGTAAGTAAATCCCGGACCGAAGCCAACGCCGTTTTGCGGAGCCACGCTCCCGATTGAAAGATGGAGCGGTTTGCCAGTCACTACAGTCTGGGCGCAGCCGAACATACCCTTGAAGCTGGAGCAGTTGCTCGCCAGCTCCTCCTTCTCCCGGCGCAGATCGGACTGGAGCTGCGTTTCATCCGCGAATGCGGGCACGCACGCCAACAACAATAAAATCGCAAGACTTCGTTGCATGGATCGATCCCCTTTTGGACCTGCTTAGAACTGCCCGGCGGCGGCGACCTGCGGATGCAGCATCGCCATCACCTGACCAATGTAAGTGCTGGCTTCGGCTTCGGTTTTGATCGAAGCAATATCGATGTGGGTCTGCTGATCCGCGGTCAGAGTACGCTCCACCTCGCGTATGGCGAGCACGTGATCTCTGAGAAGGTCGGACAAATCGCGCCCCGGCTGGCCTGCATCGTCGGGTGCCGAATCCATCTGGACAGACATCGTGTTGCCTGTGGGATCGAAGTCGAAATCCACCGGCTGCGTGCTGAAGCCGACGAAATCCTGACGTGCTTGCTGCAGCGTCAGCAAATCCAGAAACGTGTCCGCGTTCTTCTCGCGCGGTGACCGTGCCGGCCAATCGCCAATGAACTTCTTCGTAACGGTGGCGGGGATAGACGCATGGTCGAAAACGCGGTCGCTCACCACCGTTCCCTCGGGAACCCACGGCGAGATTAGAACAGCCGGCACGCGAATACCCAGACTGTCGAATTTGAACCCCGTTTCCGCATTCGTAAACTCGTCCGCAGGGCATGCGGGCGGCTCAACGTGATCGTAAATGCCGCCATGCTCGTCGTAAACCACCAGCAAGGCCGTGTTATTCCAGAGCTCGTTATTGTTGCGAATGGCCATGTAGACCTGCGCGATGAATTCCTCGCCAGCCAGCATGTTGTGATCGGGATGCTGATCGCAGGCCAGCAGTTCGCCGCTGTTTCCGCCGTGATCGGTATAGTTCGGCTCGATGAAGCTGTAGTCGGGAAGATTCCCCGATGCGCAATCCGTAAGGAATTGCGGCACGGTGCCGAAGAGCTGCGGCTGATCTTTTAGGATCGAGGTCATTCCCATGGTGCCGCTGGGCAGGTCGTAGTAGTAGATCTTTGCAGTATGTCCGTTCTTCACCATGCGTTCGTAAATCGACGGGTACTTCTCGCCGATGTAAAAGAGATTCATGTCCACCCGGCCAAACGAAGTGCCGTAATGTGCGAAGGCGCGATTGGGAATTGTGGGCCCCGGAAGCGAGGAGAACCAGCGATTAAACACTGCGTACTTGCGAGCGAGCGTCGTGATCACCGGCATCTTCTCCGGCGGGAAGCAATACATGATCTCCCGCGAGTGAGCCACGTTTTTCTGCTTCTGAAAATAAGCTTTCACGAATCCGCTCATTTTGGGATCGCCTGGATTCTCGCCGTGAATCTGCAACTTGACGTCCGGGAAGTGGTGGCCCGGGTCCGGCTGAAGCTGGCCCTGGTATTTCGCCAGCGGTGCGACGTGAGCCGGTTCCCCGTTGGTATCTGGATTGGATTCGGTGCCGTCGACTCCGTCTATTCTCGGATCCTGCGCTTTCAGATAACCGAGCAGGTGATCGAAAGATCGGTTCTCCATCATCAATACCACTACGTGCTTAAGCTGATCCAGTCCTGGTAACATCGCATCCCTCCCGTTAAGAACGCTGAAGTAAGTTTTAGCACAAATGCATCAGGCATGGCTGCCTATTCTATGGTGAAGGCCAGGCGCGGGCCGTTTCAAAAATTCTCTTGAACTTTCTCGGATACTAAGACGTCTTTGTATTAAGATGTCTGAGTATGCCTAAGCCCGACTCGCTGCAGGGTTCGCTCGATCTGCTGGTATTGAAGATCCTCTCCCGCAGGCCGCGCCTGCACGGGTACGCGATTATGTCCGCGATCCGGGACACGTCCGCCGAAGTACTGCGTGTGGAGGAAGGTTCGCTCTATCCGGCGCTGCACCGCATGGAAGAAGCGGGCTGGATTGCTGCCCAGTGGATCACGAAGGATACCGGCCGGCGGGCGCGAATGTATGAGCTGACTACAGCGGGCAAAAAGCAGCTTGGCACAGAAGAGTCGCGCTGGCGTGCGGTGACGTCGGCCGTAAATCGCGTTCTAAAGGAGGCATGATATGTATTTGTGGTCACGGATAGCGAATGTACTTCGCGGCGATCGATTGAGCCGCGACATCGATGAAGAGCGAGAAGCGCACATCGACGAAGCGATCCGGCATGGCCGCGATCCCGCTGAAGCGCGCAGAGCGTTTGGCCCCGCGCTGCGGCAACGCGAAGACAGCCACGACATCCGGCTGGTCCCGTGGCTCGATTCGCTGCGAGCCGATGCAGTCTTCGGCTGGCGGCAGCTCAAGAAAAGAA
>JANXQZ010001047.1 GCA_025353235.1 Bryobacterales bacterium | reverse complement strand
GCACGGGCTCTTGCGCCAACGCGCCAGACACAATGATCCACAAGCTTACTATCGCGACTCGAAGCATTACAGCAGCGTTCCCCGAAGAATCAGGCCAGCCACTGAGAAATAAATAATCAGCCCGGTAACATCCACCAGCGTGGCCACAAAGGGTGCTGAAGCGCTCGCGGGATCCAATCCGCAGCGCCGCAAGATGAACGGCAGCATCGATCCAGCCACGGTCCCAAAAGTGACTACCCCCACTAAGCTCAGCGCAATGGTGAACGCAACCAACAGGTAGTGCACACCATAAGCCCCTTTGACCGCTTGCCAGATCAGTATGCGAGCCATGCCGATGCTAGCCAGACCCGCGCCCAGAACCATGCCAGCGCCTAACTCGCGGCGAATTACGCGATACCAGTCCCGCAGCCGCACTTCCCCGAGAGCCATGGCCCGAATTACCAGGGTGGTGGCCTGAGATCCTGAATTTCCTCCGCTGCTGATAATCAGAGGAAGGAAGAGCGCCAGCACCACTGCCTTGGCGATCTCATCCTCGAAGTAGCCCATTGCGGTTGCGGTGAACATTTCTCCAACGAATAGAATCGCGAGCCACCCGGCGCGCTTCCTCACCATTTGCAAGAAGCCAATCTCGAGATAAGGCCGGTCGAGCCCCTCCATTCCGCCGACCTTCTGAATATCCTCGCTGTTCTCTTGCTGCAGGACGGAAACAATATCGTCGATCGTCACGATTCCTTGCATTCGGTGGTCCCCGTCCACCACGGGAATCGCCAGCAGATGGTGCTCTCGGAAAAGCTTGGCGAGCTGCTCCTGATCCGTGTTTGCCAGCACTGACACGAAGCGGGTCCGCATCACCTGCCGGACAGTCTTTGTGCGATCGGCCGAAAAGAGATCCCGGAACGACACCACTCCCAGCAGACGCTGTTCTTCATCGAGAGCGTACGCGTAGTAAATCGTTTCCACCTGCGCGGCCTGGCGACGCAGATAGGCAATGGCCTCGTCCATGGTCGAGTCGGGCCGAACCCGTGCGAAGCGAGGGCTCATGCGGCCGCCCGCGACATCTTCCTTGTATGCCAGCAGAGCCGAGACTTCCTTGCGGGTGGCGTCGTCCAGCTCGGCAAGCAGGTCGGCCTGGCAGGATCGCGGTGCGTTCTGGATCAAATCGGCCGCGTCATCGGGGGCAAGCAATCTCATCCACAGGCGACGTTCGGAGGCTGGCATGGAGACTACCAGATCCGCCTCGTCGTGATCTTCCAGGCTGAGGAAAAAATCATCGTCCTGGCCTGGCGGAAGGCTTCGGAAGCGGGCGAGCCGCTCCTCTCTATTTAGCGTGCTCCAGTCATGGATCAGCTCTTCGAGAGCCGGTTCGTGAATTTCGATCATTGGCTGCTACGGCAAAGTTAACACGTGGGCGAGGGTGCCCGTGTCACAGACAGATTGCGAGGGGGCGAATCGGAGAACCGGTGCCTCCCTGAATCTTCAACGGCGCGGCAACAAACAGAAATTCGTACACTTGAGCCTTTGCCAAAGCTTCTAAATCGAGGACCTCGATGATGTGGATACCGCTTTCCACCAGCAGATGAACGTGCACCGGCATCGATCCCGCAGGGACCCGCTCGAAGGCTACTGTATCGGACCCGGCAGCGAACACCCGCCGCTCGCTGAGCCAGCGTGCTCCCGCGATTTCCGGACCCGGTCCCGCAGGCTGCGGCCCTCTTCCGCCCGTGATGTACTTCGCGGCATCGTCGAAATAACGGCCCCATCCCGTCCGCAACAGCACCACATCGCCTGCTTCGATCTCCACCTTCTGCGATCGGGCTGTGGCTTCTAAATGTTCCGGCGTAATGGCGAAGTCTTTCGCAAGCGCCTCCTGCCCCAGATGGCCCGCGACATCCAGCAGCACTCCGCGCCGCAGAATGGGAGCGATGGTGTCGACACTCAGCTGCGACATGCCGCCGCCGTAGCTCTGGTTCTCACTCGCAGGCACTCCGCCGTACCACATGCCTCCACAGGAGAAGTGGCAAAGCGCGTCGATGTGGGTGCCCACGTGGCCGCCAAACGTGATGGCATCCGCCGCCGAACTAACGCCACCCTCGCTAATCAAATCGCCATGCTTCTTGGTAAGGCTGAAGAGAAAGGGAGGGTGAGTTGGAAAATGCGGCATGCCGACGAAGTACGGCTGCGCGAGATCGAACACCCGGCTGTTCTGGATTAAGTCAAAGAGCTTCACGGTTGCAGTAAAGCACATCCTAGCGAAAACCTCCGCGCCCTAAACCCCAGCCAAGCATAAGCCACGCCGCAATAAAAGCCAAGCCTCCAAGAGGTGTGACCGCACCCAACACCCGGACCCCACTAGTCGCAAGCGCATAAAGACTCCCCGAAAACAGCACGATACCCGCCACCAACAGCATCGAAATCCGCGACCCTGCCACCTCCGTTAACGCGCCCGCCCTTACAAACAACGGAACAATCAGCAGCCCCATCGCATGCACGAAATGATAGAAGACCGCCCGCTCGTACACGCCCATCGAATACGCATCCAGTTTGCCGCGCAAGCCATGAGCGCCGAAAGCTCCCAACGAAACCGCCAACGCCATCGCCACCGCTCCCAGCGCCGACCATCCCATGCTTCAATTACACCATTCCCAAAGCCCCTGCTATAATCGAATTTCGCCGCTAGGTCGATGTAGGTAGAGGTGTGTTGTGTTTTTCAGCGTGAAGGATCTGGAAGTTCGGAAGGCACATTTTGAGGTGACCTTTCAGCCGGGGGAAATCGACTTTCTCGATTCTGGACTTCGGCAAATAAGTCCATTGGCAGCCGGTGGCGCGGTGGAGTTGTTGGGAGATACGTTGGGTGAGATCCGCGTGCAAGGCAAGCTGCAGGTGACCATGGAGGCCGATTGCGACCGTTGTTTAGAAACGGCGCTCCACCCCGTCGAATCCACCTTCGACCTGTTTTACCGCCCGGCGCCGCCTGCTCATGCGCACCATGCGGCGGAAGAGGTTGAACTCGATGAAGGGGAAGTCGAGCTTTCGTTTTATGAAGGCGGCGGCCTTGAGTTGAAAGAGGTCTTGCGGGAGCATATACTGCTTTCGATGCCGATGCAGCGTGTCTGCAATGAAGCTTGCAAGGGAATTTGCCCGATCTGCGGACAGAACCGGAACAGCTCCGGCTGTGATTGCCATGCGAAGTCCGCCGATGATCGCTGGGAAGCACTGAGAAGTTTAACGCTAAATTGAGTAATACGAGAGGAATCTGAAATGCCAAATCCAAAACGACGCCACTCCAAGCGCCGGACGTCCATGCGACGCGCACATGATCATTTGCGAGCAGCCGGGGTATCCGAGTGCCCGAATTGCCACGAACCCAAGCTCCCGCATCGCGCCTGCCCGAATTGTGGTCGCTATAAAGGCCGCGAAGTGATCGAAGTCGCCGAACAGTAGTCTGGCCGCCACGGGTGTTTGAGTGAACTCCGTCTCATGCTGACCATTGCGGTGGACGCCATGGGCGGCGACAGTGCCCCTAAGGCGGAAGTCGAAGGTGCGATTAGCGCCGCCCGATCGTTGAACGTCAGGATTATCCTGGTCGGGCGTGAAGAGATCATTCAAAAGGAACTGGCACGGCACGAAGGCGTGAAAGCGCTTCCCATTGAAATCCGCAACGCTACGGAAGTAGTGACGATGGAAGACAGTGCAGGCAAGGCCATGCGAGGCAAACGGGATAGCTCTATCAGGGTTGCTTCCAGGCTCGTCAGAGAAGGAGTTGCCCAGGGAGTTGTCTCGGCCGGTAACACGGGAGCCGTGATGGCTACGGTGAAAATCGTGCAAGGCATGCTCCCAGGGGTGGAACGCCCCGCGTTGGCATCTGCCTTTCCGACTTTAAAAGGTTCGCCCGTGGTGGTAATCGATGTAGGCGCGAACGTGGATTCGAGCCCTCGCATGCTGGCGCAGTTCGCCGTGATGGGCGAGATCTACTCCCGCGTGGTGTTTCGCAATCCTAAGCCGCGGGTGGGCCTGCTCTCGATCGGCGAGGAAGAGCATAAGGGAAACGACCTCACTCGGGCGGTTACTCCGCTGCTGAAGAGTTTGCCGATCCACTTTATTGGGAATGTGGAGGGCCGAGATCTTTATGCCGGGGAGACGGATGTCATCGTCTGCGATGGATTCGTTGGAAACGTCGCGCTCAAAGTCAGCGAGGGCTTGGTGGATATGTTCCGCACGATGCTTCAGGAATCCCTTCGAGCCACGATCACCAGAAAGATCGGGTATGTTCTTGCACGGGAGGCATTCAATGATTTCAAAAAGCGCGTGGACTACTCCGAATACGGCGGTGCCCCCCTGCTCGGAATCCGCGGAGTGTGCATTATCAGCCACGGCAGGTCTAACGCCAACGCAATCAAGAACGCCATTCGTGTCGCCGCGGAACTTGCTGGGGGCGGCGTCAATCAACGGATCGAGGCCGAACTCGGCAGGTGGTCGGCTAAGAGTAAGTCGGCCGATTAGCTCGTGGCGTTTTGCGCTTGCGGCGTGCTTGACTACGGCATGTCTGGTCGCGGCGGAGGATCCGGTTAAATGGACCCTCACCCTCGATTCGTCCACTGCCGCTCCGGGCGGTTCCGTGCTAGCACGGTTGACCGGGAAAATCGATCCTGGCTGGCACCTCTACTCCGCCACCACTCCCAAAGGCGGACCGAACCCGACGACTGTCGGCTTGGCACAAAATCCAGCCATCGCTGGCTTTGCGGTGTTCCAGCCCAAGCCTGATCGCAAGTTCGACGCTAATTTTCAACTAGATACAGAGACTTTTCAAAACGAAGCCAATTTTCTGATCCGGGTGGATCTGAAGAAGGATGCGCCCTCCGGTCCGCTTGAGTTGACGGGCCAGACGCGCTATCAAACTTGTACGGATAAGATTTGCCTGCCTCCCAAGCGGAAGTCGGCCTCGGCGACTCTAACCATCGATCCGGCTGCCAAATCAGGCGCAGTCGTGATTCCGGCGGGCTTTTACCCCATCAGTGCTGGTGCCGAAACTCCCAAGAAACCGGCCACCGCGCAAGCGCCTGAGGAAGATTTAGGCCAGTTCCTTCTGATCGCGTTCGGAGCTGGTTTGGCCGCCATTTTCACGCCGTGCGTCTTCCCGATGATCCCGTTTACAGTTTCCTATTTTCTCAAGCGCGGGAACACGGCCAAGCGGGACGGCGTCATGCAGGCCCTAGTCTTTTGCCTCGGCATCATCGTCCTTTTCACGGGCTTGGGTCTGCTTACAAAGGCAATCGCCGGTCCGTTTGGGGTGATTCAGTTAGGGTCTAGCCCATGGGTGAACGGGTTCATTGTCATCGTCTTCGTAGTCTTTGGTCTAAGCCTTCTGGGTGCCTATGAATTGACGCTTCCTTCTGGACTGCTGACAAAGCTCGACCAAGCCTCCCAACGAGGCGGATACGTCGGCACGCTATTGATGGGCCTGACTTTCTCGTTGACCTCGTTCGCGTGCGTGGGTCCGATCGTAGGTCCGTTGCTGGTCGCGTCCGTTCAATCGAGCGGACTGAAGCCGGTGCTCGGAATGATGACCTTTGCCACAGGATTAGCCGCGCCATTTTTCCTCCTGGCTTTGTTCCCGTCGTACCTGCAGCGGATGCCCAAGAGCGGCGGTTGGCTGGTGCGGGTGAAGATCGTCCTGGGCTTTATTGTTCTGGCTGCCTCGATCAAATACCTGAGCAACATCGACCAAGTGCTCCAAACCAATCTCCTGTCGCGCGGGGTTTTCTTGGCGGCTTGGGTTGTTCTATTTGCCCTGCCTGGACTGTACTTGCTGGGATTCTTGCGCCTGGAGGGCATCAAATCGGACGAGCCCGTGGGCGTAGGCCGAATTTTAACAGGAGCGCTTTTCCTCATCTTTGCGCTTAGTTTACTGCCCGGAATGTTTGGCGCGAAGCTGGGCGAAATTGACGCGTACATCCCAGCAGCGAGCGCCAGCCTATTCGGCCCTTCAGGACCGGCGGGCGAAACAAGCGGCCCGTGGATGAAGAACCAGTATCGCGAGGCGCTGGCAAAAGCGCGGCAGGAGAACAAACTCGTTCTGGTCAACTTCACGGGTTACGCCTGCACGAACTGCCACTGGATGAAGGCGAATATGTTTCCCCGTCCAGAGATTAGCGGTGCAATCAAAGACTTCGTCCTGGTGGACCTCTTTACCGATGGAACCGATGGCGCCTCCGAAGCGAACGTGAAACTCGAAGAGACGAAATTCGGTACTCTGGCTCTTCCGTTTTACGCTCTGCTGGATCCCGATGAAAAAATCATCGCCACCTTCCCAGGCATTACCAAGAAGACGGAGGAGTTTCTGGCGTTTCTGAAGTCGGGAGCCCGCGCCGCCGCTTAGCCAGGTAGAGCTCGCCAGCCAACTCTTCTTGTTCTTTGTCCTGGGCAGCCTGCCATTCGGTCAGCGCCTTCTGCCTCAATCGGTCCAGCAACTCGTACTGCCTTCGGGCTTCGATCAGTTTCTGCCGCTGCTCCTCAACCTTGGCCTGACATTGGCTTCGCTTTTTCACATTGGCGAGAATCTCGGCG
>JANXQZ010001011.1 GCA_025353235.1 Bryobacterales bacterium | reverse complement strand
AGCGTGTCTTTCAGCAATCCGCGCGCTTTCAGATCGGTCAGCAATCCGGCAATCGGCTTATCGGACGCTTTGCACATCTTCGAATGATTGCCTTCGATGTTGGCATGCGCGTCCCAGCCGCTGCCGCTGCCTGCATACAGTTCGACAAAACGAACTCCGCGCTCAACCAATCGCCTAGCCAGGAGGCAATTCGTGCCGAACTTGGCCGTCGGCTCCTCATCCATGCCGTACATCTTCTTGGTGGCGTCGGACTCCTGGGTGAGATCCACCGCCTCCGGTCCCGATGCCTGCATCCGATAAGCGAGTTCGTAGGCATTGATCCGCGCTTCCAGTTCCGTATCGTCCGACTTGCCCTCCCCAAAATGACGATTCAGCGTCTGGAGCAGATCGAGACGCCCGCGCTGCTGCTTCCCCCCGATCGCATCCGGCGGAATCAGGTCGAGAATCGGCGCACCCTGGTTTCTCAGCAGCGTGCCTTGGTAGGTCGCGGGCAAAAATCCGGCGCTCCAGTTCTTAGGGCCGCCGACTACTTCCGACGCATCCGTCAGCACCACGAAGCTGGGCAAATTCCGATTCGCGGAGCCGAGCCCGTAGGTGATCCAGGAGCCTAGCGCCGGGCGGCCCGCCAGAATCGAGCACGTATTCATCTGGCAGACGGAGCCGACGTGATTCAACCCATCCGCCCAGCAAGCCCGAAACACGGTCATATCATCGACATGCTTAGCGATCTCGGGATACCAGTCAGACACCCAGATACCGCTTTGGCCGTGCTGCTTCCAGGCTCGCTTGGAGGGCATGAGCGTATTGCTTCCGGTCCCCATGGCAGTGATCGGACGTCCGAATGAAGCGGGCATCGGCTGACCCGCGAGTCTGTCCAACTCAGGCTTGGGATCGAACAGATCGATGTGACTGGGGCCGCCTTCCATGAACAGCCAAATTACTGATTTAGCGGTCGGCTGAAAATGCGGCTGTTTGGGGCGAAGCGGATCGAGCGGACCTTCCGCAGCCCTTGCCTGGGAAGCCAGCATCGAACTCAACGCTATCGCACCCAAGCCGCTGCCTGCGTTGCACAGGAAATCGCGTCGTGAGGTGGGTCTACGCTTGTGTGACATGGGGTTCCTAGTTCCTGTAGACGAACTCGTTGGAATTCAGCAGCATCTGGCAAAAATCCACCAAAGTGGCCGCTTGCGCCTGGTCAAATCCGGCGGGCATCCTGGCTGGCATCGCGAGTTTTTCGCCAGCCGAGGCACGCTCGGCAACTAGCTCCTTCTGCTTAGCAAAAAACGTGAGCACAGTGTCTTTCTCGAACCCGTCGGGATGGCGACCATACGCCAGTCGGTATGCATCATCCACCTGCGCCTTTGGATCCGCGCCCGCTTCCGAAAGCACTCGGCCAGCAAAAGCTTGCGCCCACTCCAGACTGACTTTCCCGTTCAACAGCGCCATCGCTTGCGGCGCGGTAATCGTCTGATTGCGGCGGCCGCAGGACTCATGCGTGTCGGGCATGTCGAACGCTTCCAGCATCGGGTAACGCGCGTTGCGCCGAACGAAGATGTACACGCTGCGCCGGTTGCGCTCATCGGGAGCCGACACCTTCCATCCGCCGCGCGGCTTGCCGGCTCCCTCGGGCAACTCCGGAAATACGCTCGGCCCGCCCATCTTTTCATTCAGCAGTCCCGAGACCGCCAGCGCCGCGTCGCGGATCACTTCACCCTCTAGCCGCTCGCGCGGAAAACGCCAGAGCAGCCGATCTTTCGAATCCTGCTTGATGGCCAAGTCGCTCGCCGCAGAGGATTGGCGGTAGGTGTTCGACAACAGAATCAGCTTGTGCATCTTCTTCATGTCCCAGCCGGACTGGACAAATTCCGACGCCAGCCAATCCAGCAATTCGGGATGAGACGGCTTGCCCCCCATCAGTCCGAAGTCGCTTGGAGAGGGCGCGATGCCTTGGCCGAAGTGGTAGTTCCAGATGCGGTTCACCATCACGCGCGCGGTGAGCGGATTTGTAGGGCTGGCGATCCAATTTGCCAGCGCGGTGCGGCGGCCGGTGGACTCCACGCCGGGGAGCGGTGAAATGTTCGGCTGACTTGCATCGATAATCGACAGGAATCCAGGCTGGACTTCCTCGGCCGGAGCATCCCAAGCCCCCACCTCGAGCCGGCGGGTTGCAGGCGACTTCACGCCCAAATCGCGCATCCCGATTCCAATTGGTGCCTCGCCCGGGTTCAAGCTGGCGTACTGCGCCAGTTCGTTCTGCAAACCGCTGTATTTGGCCTTCTTCTCTCCTTTGAGCTGCTTCGAGGCGGCGTCATCCTCGACCACCAGGTATGGCTTCGCCTTTGCGTACATCTGCCAGTCAAAGGGGGTCCGCTCGGCTGCGGGTTTGGCGATCACGGCTTGGATCTCCGGAGGATACTTGTCGACGAACTCTTTCAAGAGCTTGGCCCGGGGTTCATCCAGCAGGCTGGCGATCTGATCGCGAATTGGCTTCGTTTTGAAATTCCAGACATCCTTCTTCGCGCGGTACTCGGCCATCTCTTGGGGCGAGATCATGGGGATCTCGTCATCCGCTGCGGTGTTTGCGAAGAATGCTTGCAGTCGATAGTAATCGGTATGGAGAATCGGGTCGAACTTGTGCGTGTGGCAGCGGGCGCAGCCGTAGGTCATCGCGAGGAACGTTGCGCCTACCGTGTCGGTAACGTCGTTGAGGATCTCCTGCCGACGCTGCATGAGGTTGCGGGCGTTGCTCTCGTCGGGATAATGCCGATTGAAAGCAGTCGCAACTCGCGCCTGCGGATCGTTTGGCCAAAGCTCGTCTCCAGCGATCTGCTCCTTCACGAAGCGGTCGTACGGTTTATTGGCGTTGAACGACTGAATCACGTAATCGCGATAACGCCAAGCGTTGGGGCGAGTTTCATCGCTCTTGAAGCCTTCGCTCTCGGCGTATCGCGCCAGGTCCAGCCAGTGCCGGGCCCAGCGTTCGCCATAGCGGGGCGAGGCGAGCAGCCGGTCCACTACCTTTTCGTATGCATCAGGCGACCGATCCGCGACGAATTGCTCCACCTCTTGCGGAGTGGGCGGCAGACCGATCAGATCGAAGCTGACGCGGCGCAATAAGGTGATCCGGTCCGCTTGGGGGGATGGCTGCAGTCCCTTGGCTTCGAGCTTGGCTGCGATAAAGCCGTCAATCGGGTTTACGATCCAACTGGGGTTCTGGACGGCAGGAGGCTGAGTCCGATGCACCGGCTGAAATGCCCAGTAATTCCGCTGTGCCGGGGTGAACGGATCTTTCCCTGCCAGCAACAGCCCCATCGAGATCGCCGAGACCGCTATCAAGTGTACAGTTCGCGCCATGGAGGAACAGCCCTCTTCTATAAAGTATGAGGCAATTGCGGCGCGCTTACAACTGTGGCTGACGGAGCATACTCAACTCATTGAAACCTGGCCGCTTCCGGGACAGTCTGATAGTATACAAGCGTGCGGGTAAAAGTCTTATTTTTCGGCATGTTAAGAGACATTACCGGGCGTTCCGAGGACAGTCTGGAACTGCCCGGACCCCAGCCTCTGGCTGCTATTTTTGAGCGCTACGCACAGGAATTTCCGCGACTCTTGCAAGTCTCTTCCAGCATCGTCTTTGCACGCAATCAGCAGTTCTCCGATCGCTCCACAGCCGTTTATGACGGTGACGAGGTCGCCTTTCTTCCACCCGTAAGCGGCGGATCCGGCCGGTATACTCATCAGATCGAAGATCAGCCCCAAGGCCACTTTTTTGCCCTCACGCGCGAACCGATCGACAGTTCTCAAATTGCGCGCCGAATTGTGAGAGGCGAAGATGGCGCAGTCGTGAATTTTGAAGGCGTCGTGCGCAACAACACGAAAGGCCGAGCTACAAATTTCCTCGATTACGAGTGCTACGAATCCATGGCGATCGATACCATGGCGAAGATCGGTCGTGAAATAGCAGCCCAAATGGCAATTGGGCGCATTGCCATGGTTCACCGTCTTGGCCGTATGGAGATCGGCGAAGCGAGCGTGGCGATTATCGTCACGGCACCCCATCGCAAGCCCGCTTTCGAGGCCGCGCTCCAGGGTATCGACCGCTTGAAGCGACTGGTTCCCATTTGGAAGAAGGAGCATTTCGCCGACGGCGAGGTCTGGGTTGAGGGTGAGTGGGACGAATCCGTTTTGTCGGCGTAGTCCGCCTAGTCTGCGCAACGCTGCTGATCGCCTCGACAGTCCCGAGAACAGCAGCGCAGTTCACGGTAGACGTCCACCTGGTTCGGCTTTTGGTAACCGTGAAGGATGCGTCTGGCAGGCTGATCGGAAGCTTGAACAAGAACGACTTCGGCATATTCGATAACGGCGTAAACCAAGAGGTCGCGGTATTTGAGCGTCGCACGGAGCAGCCGCTATCGGTTGCCTTGCTGGTGGATACCAGCGCTTCTACCGGCATTGAACTGAAGTACGAACTCGATTCTGTGTCGCGTTTTCTGCGAACCATCTTTCGCGAGGGGAACGCCGAAGATGCGGTGGCTCTTTACAGCTTCAACTGGCAGGTGACCCTGAATACCAGCTATACGCGCCGACTTCCCAGGTTGGAAACCAGCTTGAAACAGCTTAAGTCCGAAGGCGGCACCTCGCTGTACGATGCCATTTATCTCGCTGCCCGCGATTTAGAAACTCGCGAAGGCAGACACGTTCTCATCGTAGTGACGGACGGAGGCGACACTACCAGCGCAAAGTCTTTCCACGACGCTTTGCGGGCTATCCAGCTGGCTGACGCGGTGATCTATCCGATCGTGGTGATCCCGATCCAGAACGATGCCGGGCGCAATCTCGGCGGCGAACATGCTCTGACCACGTTCGCTGCCGGCACCGGCGGTCGCATCTTTCTTCCCTCGGCCGGGGCTGAACTTGATACCGCATTTTCAGACATTTTGCGCGAGTTGCGAACTCAGTATCTGCTAGGGTTCTATCCGCGCAATGTGCCTCTCACCAAGGACCGATTTCACTCCATCAAGCTAACTCTCGACCAACCGGGTTTGCGGGCGATCACGCGGAATGGGTACTATGGAGAATTCGAACGCCGTTGATGCCCTTAAAATCCAAACAAAAAGCTCCGGAACAGACCTTTGAAGAGGTCAAGTACCTGAAGCATCTGATCGAAAATCAGATCCCCGTGAAGGTTCGCCTAAGCGATAACGAAGAAGTAGCAGGGCTGGTGGAATTCTATGACGCGCATTTTATTCGACTCACCCGTCCTGATTTGCCCAATCTCTTCCTGTTTAAACACGACATCAAATATCTCTTCGAAGCTTGATGCCCAGCTATCTCGAAACGGCCATCGACATCGCTCGCGAAGCCGGTGCGCTTCTCATGGATTACTTCGGCAAAGTCTCGTTCGAATTGAAGGGCGAGTTCGACTTGGTCACCGAAGCCGATCGCGCCTCGGAGCGTTTGATCATCGAGCGACTGCTGTCGCATTTCCCGGAGCATTCCATCCTGGCCGAGGAGGGCGGCGGCACGGAAAAATCGTCAGAGTTCCGCTGGTACGTGGACCCGGTGGATGGAACCACGAACTTCGCCCACGGCTTTCCGATTTTCAACGTCACCTTGGCTCTGGAACGCGCGGGCGAACTGGTGGCCGGGGTTACCTTTGATCCCACTCGCCAGGAAATGTTTGCGGCAGACAAGGGAGGCGGGGCTTTTCTGAATGGCCATCGAATCCGCGTCTCTCCAGTGACCCGTCTGGAAGATACTCTAATTGCGACGGGGTTTCCGAGCCGCAAGCGCCATCAGAACATCAATGTGTATTTTTACTACGAGCTGGCCATGTCCACTCACGGCGTGCGCCGGGCGGGTTCCGCCGCGATTGATCTTGCTTATGTCGCCTGCGGGCGCTTGGATGCGTTTTGGGAATTTGGCTTGAAGCCGTGGGACATGGCGGCAGGGATTCTGCTGATTGAAGAAGCGGGCGGGATTTGTTCGGATATGAAGGGTGGTCCGGCCAGCCTGATGGGGCAGCACTTGTTAGCGGATAACGGTGGAGTCCATGGTCAGATGGTGGAGTTGTTCGGGGATGTATTTCAGGGCCGATTCCGCAATCCGCTTCCAACCTTTATGCCACAGCCTGATTAAGATATGTCGACCTTCATACACTTTCGCGCAGAAATAGCGCAAGAGGAGGTTGTCCTTTCCCCGGATGACGTACAGCGCCTGAAACAGCGCTTCGGTCCAGCCATCGGCAAAATGGGGAGGTGGTCGGCGGACGGGTCCTTAATCATCAATGCGGACTTGATACACGAAGCTCGTTCCGCTCTGGGAAAGAGAGCGCTGTCAGAGGCCGCTCGAGCTCTAATGGAATCAACGGATTCGTCATCCGTCGCTGCCCTCATTGAAAAGATCTCCGAACTCAACAAGCTACGATTCCGTGAGTTATGCCAGCGTTATCAGGAAACCAGTGATCCCGCTGAGGAAGATGAACTCAATGAAGAGCTAGTCCGGCGAGTCTTTCCTTCATGAATGCCTAAGATCGATTGGAACTCGCTGCCTCATGGCGTTAGGAAACATTTGATCAAACGGCTGAAGGAAGGAAAATTGCGCTGACTGACTTGGAGGCTCTTCAGGATTGGATCAACGGTTCACCGGAGTTGCCCGAGGGTGATTGGTTTAAGGACTTCGGCACATTCAAGCTGGCCGGGTGCGGACAATATCCTTCGACTTTCCTCGAAAGCCACATGGCTGCAAAGGGTCAGAAGATAAATTAGGTGGCGTGATCGTGTTACGTAACGGGACCAGGGTTGAACGGAGCGAGCGCATTATGCAATCCCCAATGCTCCGCCCAGGTCTTCTTTCTCCCGCTG
>JANXQZ010000998.1 GCA_025353235.1 Bryobacterales bacterium | reverse complement strand
CCACGGGGCTGGGGCATGCAGGGCTGGCGCTTTCTACTTCGGCGGTCGCAATTTTCGGGTCGATTGTGTTGTTCTTTGTGTTGAGCCGCAAGGTGGGCGGGGTGTACGGGCGGGAATTGTTGGGGAGCATTTTGAAGATTTTGTTGGCGTCGGTGGTGATGGGCGTCGCGGTCTATGCTTCAAGCCATGCCATTCGCGGGGTTGCCGGGATTGGGAGAGGGGGTCGATTGCTTGATCTGGGCGCGTCGATTCCGGTAGGTTTGTTTGTGCTGTATGGGACGTGCAGGCTGCTGCGGGTGACCGAGCTGGAACTGGCTACCAAGTCGGTGCTGGGTCCGATCATGCGTCGGCTTAAGCGCTAGCTTGAGCCGCCTAAAAGGCGGCTGCAGCCAGGATTGGCTGCCCCACAACAAGACAGAGTGCAGCTTCAGGACACGATTGTCGCGATTGCAACGCCGCTGGGGCGCGCGGGTATCGGTGTCATTCGGATCTCGGGTGTCGGGTCCCGATCCATTGCAGACCAGATGCTCCGATTTGGTTCTAGCCACGAATGGAAGTCGTGGACAGCTTCGTATGCCGAACTGCTGGACGCGAATGGAGCGGTGATCGATCAAGTGGTCGCCACCTTTTTTGCCGCACCGAGATCGTATACCGCCGAGGACGTGATTGAGATCGCTTGTCACGGGTCGCCTGTCGTGCTGCGCTTCTGCGTCGAGCGTGCCTGCGAGTTGGGAGCGCGACTGGCCGAGCCCGGTGAATTCACTCTTCGCGCATACGTGAATGGACGCATTGACCTGCCCCAATCGGAAGCAGTGCGCGATCTGATTGAATCCACCACGCTCTATCAGGCGAGAGTTGCGGCGCAGCAGGTAGAAGGTTCGGTCTCGCGGCGGATTCGTCCCATCAAAGAGCCGCTGCTGGAACTGATCGCGCTGCTCGAAGCGGGCATCGATTTCGCCGAAGACGACATCAGCGTGGCACCGGCAGACGAAATCCTGAGACGGCTTGCGCCAATCCGCGCCGGGGTGGCCAAGCTGATCGCATCGTTCGATTACGGCAAGCTGGTCCATTCGGGCTTGACGCTCGCGATCGTGGGACGCCCCAACGTGGGAAAGAGCAGCCTGTTTAACCGCCTCTTGGAGCAGGACCGCGCGATCGTTACAGACATCCCCGGCACCACGCGCGACCTGGTCTCCGAGGTTGCTTCCATCGGCGGCATCCCCGTGAAGCTGGTGGACACGGCGGGCATTCGCGCGGGCCAGGATTTGGTGGAGACGCTTGGAATCGAGCGCAGCTATCAAGCGATGGCGGACGCGAATTTGACCCTGGTGGTAATCGATCTCTCGTCGCCGATGGAACCTGCGGACGTTGCGTTAATAGAGCGGGCAAGAGCGCACGGACGCTGCCTGGTGGCGGGTAATAAATCCGATCTGCCGCGAAGAGCCGAAGTTGGAGCGGATATGCTGCACGTCTCGGCGGTGACCGGCGAAGGCATCGCGGAATTGCGAGAGCGCATCCGGCCAAGTGCGATTGAAGGGGAAGAGTCTGGATTCATCACCAGCCTGCGCCATGAACGGCTGCTGAGCGAAAGCCTGGAAGCGCTGGAGCAAGCTGCGAAGGCAGTGGAAGTCGGCATCCCGCATGAGATGCTACTGCTGGATCTTTACGCCGCGCTTAGGCCGATTGACGGCATCACCGGAGCTACGAGCGCCGACGATATCTTGAATAGAATATTCTCCACGTTCTGCATCGGCAAGTAGGGTCCGCTTGCGTTCTAAGTTTCCTTTGTGTTAGTTTGCCATCAAGTTGACACTCAGAGGGCTTGCATGCAAAAACTGATCCGCTCCTTCGTTCGCTACTTCTTGATCTTCCTCACCGTCCTGGCAATCCCGGCTTGCGTGCTGGCCCAAGGTACGGACCTCGATGCTATCCGAGGAACCATCACCGACCCGAGCGGCGCGGCCGTGCCCAACGCTGCGGTAACCATCACCGACCTCTCCACCGGTTTGCGGATTGTCGTTCATACGAACAAAAGCGGAGAGTACGAGGCCACGGGCTTTAAATACGGCGACTACCGGGTCTCCATCTCGGTTCCAGGCTTCAACACGCTCGAGATTTCAGGCGTCACCTTGCGCACCGGCGAGACCGCCCGCGTGGATGGGCGACTGGAAGTGGCACGATCGAGCGAGTCCGTGATCGTCCACGAGCAAGCTTCGCTCATCCAAACGGACTCGCCCACCATCAGCGGCACGCTGAACAATTTCCAATTGACGGAACTGCCTCGCGACAGCCGCGACTACCAATCGTTTCTCTACTTGAATCCGAACATCACCCAAGGACAAGCGGATGGCAATCTAAAGTTCATCGGCGCGCAGAGCTACGGCGCCAGCTTTTCCCTGGATGGCCAGCGATCGAACGGCGGCGTTTTTGGCGAACCAACCAGCAGCCAGCCTTCACTCGAGAGCATCGGCGAGTTAACAATACTATCGAACAGCTTCACGGCCGAGTACGCCGGAATCGCCAACATACGCGTCACCACTCGGCGCGGCCAGTCGAGTTACCACGGCTCCCTGTTCTACGACAGCAAGAACTCGGCTCTGGCGGCTTGGAGCTTAAACGACAAGATCGGACAAGCGAACTTTTCCCCGACTCCCGCGCAGTCTTCCTATCCCAATCCCTACTTCAATCTGAATGAATTTGGCGGCTCCTTTGGCGGACCGATCCCGAAGCTGAAGAACACGTATTTTTTCGCCGCGTACGAGAAGCGCTTCTTGAACAGCCCGGTCTACACGCACTCTACTTCCCTGCCGCACGCGACCTTGCTCGCTGGCAACTTCTCACTGTTAAACGATTCGAAGAAGCCAGTGGTGCCGGCGGCTGTTAGCTTGACGCCAGCCGAAGTTGCGCAGTATACGGTTGGGGGGTTGGGGCAGCGCTTCATCCAGATTCCCCAGCGCTTGCTGAATCCCGATACCGCGAAGCTGATCCAACTTTATTTTCCGCAGACGAGTCCGAACGCGCCGATTAACCCGAGCAATGGAAGGCTGGTGGATTACTTCACCAATGCGCCGGGCACTACCCGCCGCGACTTAGGCACTCTGCGCGTGGACCACGACTTTCGCGAGAAGGACCGATTTTATGCCGTTTACAATGGTCAAAATCAGGTTTTTGCAAGTGCCGATGTGGCCACTCCGTTCACGCCCCTGGGTTTGACCCAGAACGAACGCAGCAACCAGACGCTCTCGCTCTCAGAGACGCACCTGTTCTCGCCCACCATCATTAACGAAGCGCGGGGCGGCTTCAATCGCGTGCCTTGGCTTCGGCACAGCAACCAGACTCTGCGGCAATTCCTGCAGAACATCGGGTTCAACGATGCCGACATCAAAGCATACGGCGATGTGATCACGCCTTCGGCCCTCGACACGTTCGGCCACCCCGCCATCGGCGTTCTGGCTGTTGATCACTTGAAAAGTCTTGCCTTGGCCCTTGCGGTAAGAGAACCGAACGGTCAAAAAAGTATCTCCGCCAAGGTGGGAATTTCGGAGCACATAACGGCGTGTAACTGAGTAATCCTGAAGATCTAAGTGTTTTCGGTCCTCGGTTTGAGCGATCCGAGACGTAATCTCTTCCACATTCGTCAGGTAAATGCGGGGGGTTGGAATGGTTGCGCCGATTGCAAAATTCGCCGCCAAGCCCAAATACAGGGCTATGGACGCGCATGAGCATGACATCGCATTCCTCATAACTAACACCGAAGCACTTTCCTTGCCACTTAGCCGATTCCGAGCTCGTCAACCCGCTCCAGCGGCGTGCCGCAGCGTCGGCAGATGACGCTAGTACAATCGCCGCAAACGAGCGGATCTGGAACCGGCAGTTTGCACTCTGGGCAATATAGGTCCAGAGACACCCGTTCGTTTTCGGCCACTACTGATACACTAACAGGAGATTCGTTCAAAGTGTGATCTCTTTCCGAAGCCTTGGTACCACGGCAGTTTGTGCGCTTCTGATTTCCTGCGGTACGCAACAGGACCGAACTCCCGCCATCGGCCAGGCGTTTGTCGGACCCACAACGCTCGCCCTGCGCCAGGAACTGAGTTCCAAAGCGACTGTTTCGGCCACCGTGCACCATGGCGAACCTCTTGAAATCCTAGAGTTCAAGAGGCGCTTCATCAAGGTGAGAACGGCAGGCGGCATCGCCGGCTGGACCGACGTCCATGAGCTCTTGACTCCCGAGCAAATGGCCGATCTCCGGCACATCGCCGAGAGGGCGGCGGCTTACCCTTCTCAAGGCGTGGGAACCACATTTGAAGCCCTCAATGTGCATACCGAGCCGAGCCGCACCTCGCCCAGCTTTCTGCAGATCCCCGAAGGCGGCAAGATCGACGTAATCGGCCACAAGGTGACGCCGCGCACGCAAGCCGCGACACCGACGCCAAGTCCCGCGCCGCGCCCTCGCACCCAGCGCAAGAGGAAGGAAAAGTCGTCGAATAAAGTACCGCCGCCGCCCATGCCCTCTGCTCCGAAGCTGCCTCGCGATTGGCTTGAGATGTCCCGTTCGCCTAAGAAGCTTCCCGATCCCCGCGAGGAACTGGTTGCGAAGCCGAACGCACCCCCGCCGCAGCCGATCCGCTTGGACGATTGGAGCCTGATTCGCACTAAAGACGGACGCGTTGGCTGGATTCTCTCGCGCATGGTGAATATGGCCATCCCCGACGACGTTGCCCAATATGCCGAGGGCCACCGGATCACGTCTTATTTTTCGCTTGGCGACGTGCAGGATGAAGGCCAGCTAAAGCACAATTGGCTCTGGACCACGATTGGGAAAGGTCCTCAAGACTACGAATTCGACAGCTTCCGCTTCTTCATTTGGAGCAAGCGGCATCATCGCTACGAGACGGCATACATCCAAAGAAACGTGACCGGGCACTACCCCGTGATCGTGAACAACGCGGGGGAAACGCCCACGTTCACTCTTATTCTCGAGGACGACGGCAAACTGGCGAGGAAGACCTATACGTATAACGGCTATCGCGTGATCCTGCGAGACACTGAGCCATATGACGCCCCGCCCGCAAACGAGTCGCAGTCTCAGCCGAGTTTAGCGGTGGCCAGCGCTCAGCCGGAGCAGAAAGCGCAGGGGTGGTTCGAGTCGATGAAATCGCGAGTGACAAAACTGTTTAGGCGATAGTTGCAAAACATCCAGATATTCGGAGTCAAGAACTCGCCAGCCACCCGCGCCGCCGAACGCTTCTTCAAGGAGCGCCGCGCCGCAATCCAACTCGTCGATCTGAAACAAAAGCCCATGTCTCCCGGCGAGATC
>JANXQZ010000996.1 GCA_025353235.1 Bryobacterales bacterium | reverse complement strand
GAGGTCGACAGCCCGTAGATCCGCGTGGAGCTTCTGGAGTTTGAGTTCTTCCACCTCGGCCTGCCCGTGCCTCCACTGCCGCACCTTGTCGAGCGTGAATTCAAAGCGCTTCATACAGCCTGCGACAGCTCCCGCATGCGGCTTAGAGTATCCCCGAAGTCGGCGGTCTTATCGGAATCTTGTTTCAGAAAGTCGACCAGTTGAGGGCGGGCTCGAATGGCCGAATCCAACTTGGGGTTCGATCCTCCGGCGTAGGCTCCCAAGTTGATCAGATCTTCCGATCGCTGAAAAGTAGCCATCGCTTCCCGGATCTTCTGGGCGTCAACTTTCTGATCGGCAGAGGCCAGACGCGACGCCAGCCGGCTGACCGATTGCAGCACATCGATAGCGGGGTAGTGACCCATTGCGCCTAGGTGACGAGCCAAGACGATATGGCCATCGAGGATGGATCGCACCGCGTCGCAGATGGGTTCGTTGAAATCGTCACCCTCCACCAAGACAGTAAAGAAACCGGTAATCGAGCCCTTGCGGAACTTTCCCGCGCGCTCGAAGATCTTGGGCAGCAGATTGAAAACCGACGGCGTGTATCCTTTTTGACTGGGAGGTTCGCCGGCCGCCAATCCGATCTCGCGCTGGGCCATCGCCAACCGAGTGACGGAATCCATGACCAGCAACACGTTGGCGCTTTGGTCCCGAAAATATTCCGAAACGGCCAGGGCTACGAACGCCGCTCGAATGCGAAGCGGCGCTGGACGGTCTGAAGTCGCCACCACCACGACAGAGCGCTTCAGTCCATCCGGACCCAGATCGTGTTCGAGAAAATCCCGCACCTCGCGGTTGCGTTCTCCGATCAGCGCGATCACGCTCACATCGGCGGAGTTCTGCCGCGACATAGCTCCCAGCAGAGTGCTTTTCCCAACGCCGCTGCCGCCGAAGATTCCGATCCTCTGGCCCTTGCCGCAGGTGAGTAAGCTGTCCACGGCTCGAATTCCCGTTACTAGAATCTCGTTAATCGGTTCGCGCTCCATCGGCCCGGGCGGTGCGGTGTATAAGTCGTAGGCCTCGTTTCCGCCCAGCGGTCCAAGACCGTCCAGGGGCCGTCCGAATCCGTCGATCACCCGTCCGAGCAACTGCTGGCCGACTTCCATCCTGGCGTCTTCCTTGCGCGCCGTGATTGGGTCGCCCAAGTGCAGGCCGTCAGTCTCTTCGAGCGGCATCGATAGGACTCGCCCGCTGCGGAACCCGATTACTTGGGTGCGTACGATCCGGCCGTTTTTGGTGACAATCTCGCAGAAGTCGCCAATTGCAGCCGCCGGGCCGTTCGATTCAATCAGCAGACCGATCAACTCGGTAACCGTGCCAGTTAGGCGGTGGGTCTCGGTCTTCTCAAGCTTATCGAGGTAGGCCTGCAGGTTCATTTTGTATGGCGAACCAGATCGGTAAAACCCCGCTCAATCTCAGTTAGCTGACTGTCGGCGGACGCATCCAGCGTTCCACGAGTAGTCTCGAAAACGGCGGCCCCGCGTTCTAGACCGGAGTCGGCCTCTACCTCGACACGGCGCGGCGCTCCGATTCTTTCCAGGTGCTGCTTGAGCACGGGCGCGAAATCGGGGTGAACGCGGATTCGATGTACTTCCCGGGCATCCAATTTGTCCAAGGCTGCCTTCACCAAACCGAGCATCGCTCCTGGATCGATGGTCAGTTCGCGATGCAGAATGCGGCGCGCGATAGCCAGCGACAGTTTGACTGTATCGTCTTCAGCCTGATGCCGGCACTGTTGCCTAAGGCCCGAGATCTCCTGGACTGCGTGGGCCAACTGTTGCAGCATGGTATCCGTTTGACCTTGCAGTTGTTGCCGGGCTGTGGACTCACCCTGCTGGCGCCCTTGCTGAAACGCCGCCTGTGAACGCTGCTCCACTTCCTGCTCTAAAGCCCGGATCCGGCTCTCCAGTTCGAGTGTTCTGCTGCTGTCCGCTAGCCCTCCCATTGGAGCTGAAGCAGCAATTGGCGGAAACACCGGAACATGCGATGCGGGAGCTGGTTGACCGATGCACTGCCAGTTCATGGCAAGTGCATTGATCGCTCCGCCCTTCACCAGCCTAGACGACATATTGCTCGCCTACGGTGCCCTTCAGGCTGATCACGCCTTCGCTTTCAAGCTGTCGAACTACCGCTATGATCTGCTGCTGAGAGGCTTCGACATCTTTGATCTTGACTGGTCCAAGAGTGTCCATGTCCTCCCTCATCATTTCGGCTCCGCGTTGAGACATAGCGCCCAGGAAATGCTTCTTGAGTTGATCACTGGTGCCCTTGAGGGCGA
>JANXQZ010000930.1 GCA_025353235.1 Bryobacterales bacterium | reverse complement strand
CAGCCACAGGTTGCTTTGAGTATCAAAGGTCACCGAGCCGTTGCCGATCGTACCCGGGTCAGGATAAGCCGGGGAACCGCTCGGAGGGGTGTCCCATAATACCGGGACCGCCTGCGTTTCGAAGACGGACCAGGTGGGGATCTTCTGAGTGGATTGACCAGCTTGATAGCCCGTAAAATATCGAGTCGCGCTGTTGCCGTTCGAATCGACGCCGCTCCAGAATTGACTCACAGGGATGTAGGAGAGATACAGGCTGGACTGCCGGTACTGCCCGGTTCCAAAGATGAGGACCGCAGGCACAGAGAGTCCAAGCTGCTGTGACTGGGCAAGAGATAGCTCGTAAAGAGCCGTGAAGACGAAATGTCCTGGAGTCGGGTTAGGCGGCATCGGTATCTCGAGGTTCGGAGGCGGGAAGTAATGGCTTTGGGAGATGGTCCTTCCGGGCGTAAATGCGCTCACGCCGTCGAAGCGCACCAGAACCGAGTAGGCGTGATCATCGCGCCCATCGCGACGGGCGTCCCGGGGAGAACGTAATTTGGCTGCATTCCGATTGGTTGCGGAGGGAGATCCGGGTTTGGTCCCCCCGACGTGACAAAGAGCGGAGTAGGGGCGTTGCCCGGTTGAGTTAAGAAGTCGAGGGAGAACACCTCATTCGCGGTCTTGGTAGTGCTTGTGGCGATCACATCCTTGGCGCTAAACGGCAGGAACTGGCCGCTCTTGGGGTCCGTGCTAAGCGTGACTCCGCTCTGGACACCGATGGTGTCGCCGGAAAGGGTCCTGAGCTTCCCGGTCGCGGTGTCTTCGAACGAATAGCCGATATCGTGCCGAGGATTTGGCTGGGAAACGCCTGGCTGGCCGTTTGCCCGCAGGGTCCAGGCGTGCCGTAGGTTGTTTTTGGGTCCCAACTGACCCAGTCGCAGGGACCGCTCACCTGCTCGATCTTTTTGGAGGAGTTGGCAATATAATTGAGCGAGGCGGCAAAGGTGTTGGCAGCGCCGAGTGTTAGCAGCGATGCGATGGCCAGCGCGGGAAGCGCTTGCGGGCGATGATTGAGTGGCATTTGGATTCTCCTTTTTTTGGTGAGCTGCGTTGCCGCTTTTGCTCTCCGACCTGAGAGGCGGGAATCCGCTGGCAAACTTCTAATGAAGTTCGAAAATATCTCAGAACATGAAAAACGCTCCCTTACGGTCACGGCTCCGTGACATGACTGAGCCGTGACCGTAAGGGAGCGGTGGGTGAACCGATACACATCGCCATACTGAATCGTGAAATCAGGTTTGTTCTGCTCTGTTATACTTCGCTCGAAAAGGAGACGATGTGGAGCCGGTCCAGTCTTCGCGGATGAGTCAGCTTCTGAAAGCCTGGAGTGAGGGCGATCAGGATGTTCTGTCTCCCATTATCGAACTTGCCTATCCCGAGCTGCACAAGATCGCCCAGCGATGCCTCAATAATGAGCGCCCAGGGCATAGCGTCCAGGCCACGGCGCTGGTGAATGAGGCATACCTGAAGCTGCTGGAAATCCGGCGCATCGATTGGCAAGATCGCGCGCACTTCTTCGCGGTTGGCGCGAGAATCATGCGCCGCATTCTAGTGGACCACGCCAGAGCCCACGGCTACGCCAAGCGCGGAGGCGAAGTTCAGCGCGTAGACTTCACCGAATCCTTGATGGTTTCCCCGGAGTTGTATCCCGACCTGGAGCGTTTGGATGACGCGTTGCAAACTCTCGAAAAGTTCGACCCTCGCAAGGTGCAGGTGGTAGAGATGAAGTACTTCGGGGGGCTCACGGCGGAAGAGATCGCCACCGTTCTGGATATATCGCCGCAGAGCGTACATCGAGATTGGAGCCTGGCGAAAGCGTGGCTCCTGCGCGAAATGACCCGCCGGAATTAAGCGACCTTCATCCCGCCCAGGGCATCTGTTACCCTTTGGACTGTTCCTAAATCGCCTAATGGAAGCCGCTTGTCTCCGCCATACCGAAATCCCGCATACCTCCAAGCTTTTCTTGGATTTCCAGTACCATTTCGATAAGGTTAAAAAGTATTACCATTATTGGCCTGGGGATCCCGCCTCGTATGCCGAGGCTGCTAAGCAGATCGACTATCCCGATGATCGCCGAGCGGCACTCGTGTCAGCGCTGCGGACCCGCAATGGCAATAGCGCCTCCTTAGACTTGCTTGCGAAGCCCGGAACAGTCGCCGTCGTTACTGGCCAGCAAGTGGGCCTGTTCTCAGGTCCGGCTTACACCATTTACAAGGCCCTCTCAGCCGTCCGGTTAGCTACGCAGCTTACCGAACAAGGCCAGCCCGCCGTTCCCATTTTTTGGCTCGCCACGGAAGATCATGACTTGGCGGAAGTGAACCACTGCTTTGTCTTCGGAGAAAAGCATCGACCGGTAAAGCTGGTTGCCGAGGGCAACGGGGAGGCTCAACAGCCGGTTGGCACGATACGGATCGGCGAATCTCCCTTAGCCCTTTTGCGCGAGACGTTTCAGTCATTCCCGTTCGGGGCCGAAGTCTCCGACCTGGTCGCGGAGTGCTACGCTCCGGGCACGACGTTCGGAGCGGCGTTTGAAAAGCTGCTGCGCAAGCTGCTCCATCAGTGGGGATTGCTTTTCCTCGATCCGCTGGACCACGCCATTCGCGCCATCGCTGCGCCCATGCTGCGCGAAACGCTGCTGCGTGCTCCGGAGTTGCACAAGCGGATCCTGGAAAGAAATCGCGAGTTGGAAGCGGACGGCTACCATGCTCAGGTTCACCTTGAGGCTCAGACATCCCTCTTTTTCGTTCTGGAAGGCGAACGTCGAATTACGCTGCGTCGGCAAGAGGGCGATTACGTTTCGAAGAACGGGCGGTACACCACGGCCGAACTTGCCGAGCGCGCCGAGCAACTGTCCCCCAACGCGCTTCTCCGGCCCGTGGTGCAGGACTACCTTCTACCGACGATCGCTTACATCGGCGGACCTGCCGAACTGGCGTACTTGGCGCAATCGAAGGTGATCTACGATGACGTTCTGGGCCGCATGCCAGTGGTGCTCGCTCGGAGCACTTTCACCTTGATGGATGCACGGGCCGCCAAGCTCATGGAGCGCTACAAGCTCGGGCTGCCTTGCTTTTTTCACGGGGAAGATTGTCTCCGCGAAAAGATCTCGGCAAAGCTCGTGCCCACGGAGCTGACCGCCGAGTTCCAGAGCATCGTAAAGTCCACGACGGAAGC
>JANXQZ010000920.1 GCA_025353235.1 Bryobacterales bacterium | reverse complement strand
GACGCGGCCCGAATCCGGACTGATCAGGCCGACAATCATATAAAACGAGGTTGTCTTCCCAGCTCCGTTCGGCCCGAGCAACCCGACCACTTCGCCTTGCTCCACCCAAAGCGAAACATTGTCAACCACCTTCCGTCCCCGGTAGGTCTTCGAGATTTCAGAGGTTTGAAGAGTCCGCATCTAAGCTGTAAACCTACTTACGGCGGAGCTTGCTTTGCGCCGGAGCGCCCTCGGCTCCATCTACCAGCAAGCGGTCGTCATTTGAAAACCAAGTCAATTTCTTACCCTTCGTTGAACCCTTCTTGCTATCCACCAGTTGCGGGTGGCCGGTCTCCAGAATCACCTTCGCATCGTCCACATAATACTCCGCGTGCTCAGAGGTGCCGGTGCGGGTTCGATCCAGAGCTGTTTGCACGATCTCTACCTTCCCATCGGCAAAGGCGTGATCTAGCGAGGAATCGTCGCTATCGTCCCGTAAGAACGCCTTTAGCTCCTGAGACTTCACTTTCATGCCTGGCCGATCCAGGAGTACGCCGCCTGTATAATGCGCAACCCGGTCATCATCGTTGTAGATGAGTTCGGGTGCCTTTACGATGGTGAAGACCGGAGACGGAGCCGGATCTTTGGGCTTGGGCTCATCCTTGGCCTTATCGAGCAGTTGGCTGACTACGTGTCCGTGGGCCTTAACGATACTGTTATCGCGGTCGATTTCGATCACGTCGGCCTGCAAACGGTTTGCGCCTTGCCAAGCGATCGCGTTCCCTTCGTACCGCACCAGAAGGTGATTTTCGGTGGACATCATCTTCTTCGCTTTCGCGTGCATAGGCTCGTCTTGCGCCAATAATCCACCCGATGTGTTCTCGTCTTTCTTGTCGGTTTTTTTATCGGGCAGGCGCGTGGAATTTACGTTGCCTTCCGCGCTGAAGTCCCCGCTCTTTTGCTCCAGCTCGATCTTGTCGCCTTCGGTGGATCCAGTTTCATCCCACACCCTGGCTAGGCCGGTGAGATGAATCAGATCCTTGGCCTGTTCCAGCAGAGCCCGATCGGCCTTCGCCTTACGGGTTCCTTCTTCATAGCGAAAGTCATTCCACTGCTCGAGTCGAGACAACTGCGAAGTCTTCGGGTCGAACTCAGCGGTCAGGTCCTTGCTCCAGGTGAGTGAAGGAGGCGGGGGCTGCTTCGCATCCTTGGGAGTCGGCTTTTCGCTGCGAGTGGCCACGTTGACGGATTTGAAGGATTCGATCTGGTTCTTGACACCGTACTTGATCCACAGCCGGTCGCCATTCATCCAACGGTGGGGTTGGCCAGGACGATTCGGAACGAACTCGAGCGACCCCGCCGAAGCCGTTTCAACGTTATCGATCTCCTGTCCATCCGGACGCATCTTGGTCTTGATCACTTCGCTGCGCAAAATGCGCGTGTCAGCCGGGTTCACGCCCTGCTTGAACACCGGCTTCGACTCTGCGATGCTATGACCGGTTGCGAGAGCCGTATCGAGCACGCTGTCGGCAGCGGAGGTGTTGAAATCGAGGTCGACACGGTCAGTAGTGATGGTGGTCTGGGCGGTGTCGGAAAAAGATGTCAAGCGCGCGTTGTGCTCGCCTGCGATCTTCTTGATCTGTCCGTCCTCGTCCATATTCATCGTGAGCTTATCGGCGACGTACTCGATTTTGCGGCCAGGCCGATCGTCCGTTCCCTGCGCATGTTCGGCATCCACCTGCTGGATAACACCATTCGACAGGGCGACCACGGCAGGGCCGGCGTTCAGACTAAGAGTCTCGCGTAAGAGCTTCGACCAGCCGCCCAGATATACTTTGGCTTCTTTTTCTTTATAGATTAGATTGCCGGCCTCCACCTGCATGGGCTTTGCTTTCGCGTCCTTGCCCCGCCAGAGCAAGTGGACTTGGCTCACCATATGCAACTCGTGAATTTGGGGATCGTAAAACGCGCCGACCGCGCTGCCCGTGCCTTTATCGAATTCAAAGGTGGTGGCTCCGTCGGTAGTGGCCTTTCCCGTCTTGCTTTCGAAATGGACTGCGGAAGATTTGATCACCATGAGGCGGCCCGAAGGCTCTTTATCAGCCGGAACTCCCATCGTAATCTCGACATCTCCCTTCGAGAACAGAACCCCCGCGTTGATATCGAACTCGGCCTCGCCGCTCTTTACCTTATCGAACTGAGTGGCGTCCTTCTGGAAGATGTGAAGTTCGATTCCCTTGAGGTGAAATTTTCCGCCGCTTTCTTCCATGTTGTCGGCGTGCACGTAGAATACCGGCTTGCTATTTACCGTCTTGGTGTAACTCCAACCCTGCGAGTCAGACAACGTTCCATCCGCCAGGGCCTTGGGCTTGGCCTGCGCGCCAGCGTTCTGCTCCTTCAGGCGTGAATAAAATGTGGCTCCCACGCCGCCCAGAACCAACAAAATGGCAACTAGAAGGAGCGGTCGTGTCCACCGCATCTTTATACTTCAGGATAACGTAGATCGGTTTTACTCCACCTGCTTCAAGGGCAAGGTGATGGTTACCCGCGTGCCTTGGCCCTCGCTGCTGGCGATCCGGATTTCGCCGCCATGCTCGCGGACAATTTGGCGAGAGCTGAACAGGCTCCAATTCCCTGCGGCCATCCGACCTCCCGAAACTTTGAAGCCAGGATCGAAGATGTTCTGCAAGTTGCCAGATTCGACGCCGCGGCCGTTGTCTTCGATCTCAATCTCGATCTCAGCAGCCGTCTGGCGAGTAACCACGAGCACGCGGCCGTTCCCGTCCACCGCGCCCACAGCGTTGTTCAGAATGTTGCTAAACACCACGCTTAATTGCTGAGGATGGCAGACCAGAGCGGGCAGCGGCTGCAGTTTCAATTCGATTCTGGCGGTTCTCTTCAGTTCAGGATCCACCAGCGCGGCGACGTCCGTGAGCATCTCATTCACGTCGGCCGGCTGAACCTCCGCTTGATCCATATTCGTAAACCGCTGCATGCGCGAGACGAGTTCCTTTAATCGCTGCGCCGATTCCTGCAGCGAACGACGCACCTCGGCCTGGAGCCGGACGATTTTGTCGTGGTCCTTGGGTTCGCTCTTGGCCTGCTTGGCGGAAAGCAGCAGCAACGTATCCACTCCGCTGAGCAACGCGCCCACCGGGTTGTTCATCTCATGGCTCAAGGCGGCTGCGAGGCGGCTTAAAGAGGAGGCGCTCTCGGTCATGACGATGCGAGTTTGAGCTTCGCGCAGGGCTTCTGCAGCCTCCACCGTTTGGTGCAGAATCAGGTGATTGGACTTGCGTTGGGCATACAAGATGGCGGTGATGGCCGTACAGAGCAGCGTCAGCATGATGACGAACAGCATGTAATTGTCATCGGGGCCGAGGCCGGTCATCAACTGGCGTTCTGCGATGGTGGCGGAAACCAGGTAATCGAAGCCAATTGCGAGTCCCAGGGCAAGCGTGTGCATGGGTCTTAAAGGGATGGTGGTGACGGCCACGAGCATGACCATCGTGATCTGGCCAGGGATGAAATCATTGGGGTTTGTCGTGCGCGAGCTGAGCAGCATGGAAGCCCAGATCAGGACGCCCGCGGTGATCAGCGCGGACAATGCCGCGATCTGGCGAGCCCACTTCCCGACGCTTGGAACTCGGGAGAGCCAGGCGTTTAGGAACCCGAGCGCGATGATGAGGGCGGCTTGCTCGACGCGCAAGTACAGAGCGGCGCTTTCGGGAGCAACGAGGTACCGAATCACCAGCATGAACAGCGAAACGGCAATTTGGACGAAGCCGATGATCTGCAGGCCTAAGAGGCCCAAGCGCTCCAGTTCCCGGCGAAAGCCTTCGTCGCGCTCCGCCTGGCCAGGAAACAGATGTTCGCGAATCCGCTCCCTGAACATATAGGTTTAGTGTAGGACAGTGGTGGATCAGAGGCGCGCCTCCTCCCCTGCTGCATACCCGCGCGGCAGTATGCGGGCTGTTCAGGCCTTCGAAATAGCGCGGTCGGTCGAGATCGGGAAGCAGCCCAGGCTGCTTCGGCTGTCACCCCAGCAGGTCTCGAGTCCGCTCACGCCAGCGATTTCTCGCGACGGCACGCCCTCTTCGGCGGCTTCGTGAATCGGGCTCCTGCGGAACCCTTCTCACGCACGAGCCTTTAGAGATGAGCAGCATCGATCCCCTCTCACGGCCGACGCCGATAAGCATCGGAACGAAGCCGTGATCGCCGTCACGAGCAGTGGCTGCATTCGGTAAACGCTGCTTGAATTGCCGCAACTGGCGCCGCCCGCGTCGATTCGCTCAGCAGATTGTTGATATGGTTTCCACCGATAAACTACTACGAGCTTTCTTGGAGCGGCTCTGTGAATTTGATTTCGTTGCCATCATCATCGAAAACTCGGAAATCGCGGGTTCCCCAAGGCTTTCGAACAATTCCCTGCGAAATGCGAGCACCCGACCTCTGAAACTCACCATAAAGCTCGTCAAGACCATCGGTGAAAACATGAAAGGAAGTGCGCGACGGGTTACTACCATCGCGCTGGAACAGGTGAATTGCAACATCGTCGCGCTCCATAACGGCGTAGTCACCTTCAGGCATTTCCATCGCAATACGAAAGCCGAGTTTTTTCTCGTAATAGCAGACCGAGGCACGGAGGTCGGATATGGGGACTTCCGGCGCAATTCGGGCAAGCCTTGCCATGAATATTCCTCAAAGAGATGGTGCCGTTGGAGATGTCGTGTCCCCAGCAGACCCTCACTTGCAGCAGTCTATCACGGAAGA
>JANXQZ010000917.1 GCA_025353235.1 Bryobacterales bacterium | reverse complement strand
TGTACCAGGGAGCGCCAATCGGCATTCCCTTTAGCTCAGTAAGCGGCTCCCAGCCGCGCGTTCCGATTGTTTTCGGGTACGCGGATGAAAGCGATCCGGGACCCTACCCAATCCCGCCTGGCGCTCCAGTGGAAGGAGGAGCGCAAAGCACGGGCGACCGGCATGTGCTGACGCTCGATCGCGATCACTGCATCCTATATGAACTTTATGGCGCGTACCCGCAACCCGACGGCGGTTGGAAGGCAGGCTCGGGAGCGATTTGGGACCTGCACTCAAACTCGCTGCGGCCGCCCGCCTGGACCTCGGCCGACGCCGCCGGCTTCCCGATCACGCCTGGACTGGTGCGGTACGAAGAAGCGGCTGCTGGCGAGATCAGGCATGCGATCCGTTTCACTGTCCCGAAGACTCGGCGCGAATATGTGTGGCCCGCCACCCACTTTGCATCGAGCAGCACCGATTCGCAGTATCCTCCGATGGGCGCTCGGTTTCGGCTTCGGGCCGATTTCGACGTCACGGGATTCTCTGCGGAGAACCGCGTCATTCTGCAGGCGCTCAAACGCTATGGCATGCTGCTGGCCGATAACGGGTCGGCTTGGTTTATCTCGGGTGCGCCCAACGAGCGCTGGGATAACGAGCGGTTGCGCGAATTGAGGCAACTTCGCGGCTCAGACTTTGAAGCGGTGGACACATCGTCGCTTGAGATTGATTCAAGTTCCGCCAGGGCGCGGCAAGTTCCGCCCAATATTGTGAATGCGGCCACTTTCTCCGCCACCGCGATTGCGCCTTCCGAGATCGTGACGATTGCTGGTCCGGGCATCGGCGGTGCTTCTTCGGATAGTATGGCCGTTCTGTTCGGAGGCGTGCCTGCCTCTCTGCTCTATGTTTCTCCCGATCAGATAAACGCCGTGGTTCCTGCCGATTTAAGCAGCGTGAGTGAGACGGAGGTCGAGGTAGATGTTAGAGGGGCAGTTACTTATCGTGCGATCGTTCCAGTGGCGGCTGCGGCTCCCGGAATTTTCGGCGCTTTGAACCAGGACCTATCGCCGAATACCGGGGCCACTCCTGCTGAGCGCGGATCCATCGCGATTCTGTTCGCCACCGGCGGAGGTAGGTTGCCCGTTGCGGTACGGATTGGCGGAGTTGCGACCGAGGTATTGTTTGCCGGTGCCGCGCCAGGATTTATTGGCTTGATGCAGATAAATGCGCGAGTGCCCGTCGGAATAGCGGCCGGGCGTGTTCCACTGCTGGTGTTGTTCGGAAGCTATCCGACCCAGGCGGACACCTTTCTGTTTGTTATGTAGGGCATATGGCGAGCGAGGGCACGGCTGCAGAAGCATTTTGACCGCGCGCTAGTCAACCCCACCCTGTCTAGCAATACATGTTAATGAAGCGGCATTTAGGGGCTGCGGACAGCAATGCTGCCGAAAATGAGCCCATAATCCTGGCCATCTAGCCGGATAGGTGGGTTAACAACGATCCGGACTGTCATGAGACGTTGCCCAACGAGCGTTGGAGGAAGCGGGAAGGAAAAAGTGAAATGAGTGTCAGTGTTTGGACTTCGGAGGACAGACCGTCCCAGTAAAAGCTCTTCTGCGAAAACCGATATTCCAAGCGGGCCGCGACGCAGTTGCTCGTCCCAGCAGTATCCGCTCAATGAGAGTTCCTCGCGAACTCCTGTCGGGCTCCCGACTTGTAAGGTGGCGCTCCCTGGCATCCATCGGG
Organism: Bryobacterales bacterium; assembly: GCA_025353235.1. Lineage (GTDB taxonomy): Bacteria > Acidobacteriota > Terriglobia > Bryobacterales > Bryobacteraceae > JANXQZ01. The sequence continues at coordinate 1,565 of JANXQZ010000917.1, read as the reverse complement.
TACCATTGGCCAGCTTGAGCCACTCCGGCCCCAGGAGATATGAATACAGCGGATTGCCAACCTCCACCCGACGAGGAGCAGGAGTGTTCGTCGCAGATCGAAGCGCGTAGGTGCTCGTGATGTTCCGAAGGTGGTAGTTATCGAACGAATAAACAAGGGCTTGATTTCGGGCGAGAGCGTGAAGCGCCACTGCCTGATCGATCACCATGGATACGAACCGTTCATCACCCGGAAAAAAGTGAACTCTAGTGTCGGAGTCAGGAGTTAGATATACATCATCGATGCCTAGCGCGTGAAACGGGTCATAGAGTAGCGCAATGCCGTAGAGGTCATCTGTGGCGCCTTCGATCAGGATCGCTTTGCTAGGCTCCGCTGTGCGGAGATGCTGAACGCCTACGATGAGTGCCTTGGATAAATGTGACTGCTCGACATAGTGGGCCAACGCGGTATGCACTACCGGAACCATGCCTGTCAACCAAAGAATCAGAGGTAGGAGCGCTAGAACAGTCCACAGGAAACCCGCTTGCCAAGCTATACTCACACCCCATCCTCCCAGCATAGCTAGACCGATCATGGGAACAACGAGGTAGTATTCGGAATGTCGATCCGAGAAGGGAAGCAGCGGAGCGAGGGTCACCGCGAACCATGTGAGGAAAAACAAGGCCTCGTATCGCTTACGGCCAATCAACCACAAGCTGAGCAGGACAACTGACGTCATTGCAGTGAATAAGATTAACTTGCCCAGGATGGGGGAATGTCCATAATCAGCCCATTCTGGCGAAAGAAAGATCCAGCGCCAATACTCCCAGGCGGCGGTGGCCATCCGCGTGTCCAAGTGAACAGCGTACACGCCAATCGCTGGTAGAGCCGCAGCTCTCACGTGAAGCAGGAAATAGAATAGCGAGATCGCGGCAAGTGGCGCAGTGCTTAATAGCAGCCCCATTCTGTTGCGTTGTGGCCCGCAGAAAAGCACCCACGCTGCGGCGATTGCGGGGTACACGATATTCGTCTCAAGCGACCCGAAACCGAGAACAAAGAGTACCACTTGCAACCACCAGAAAGACCGTTTGCCGGTATCTGCGAAGCGGATGAAACAAGCGAGAGCTCCCATAACAAATAGCGGCCACTGCACTTCGTTGTACGAAGAGTTCCATGCCATGGGGCTTATCAGAGAGGCGCTCGAAAGCCAAAGACACTGCGCTGTGAAGGCGGCGATCTTAGATCCAGTGATTCGCCGTAGAAGGAGTCCAAGAAGCGTTAGGTCGGCGGCAACCGTGGAGAAAACAAGAACGCGAAGTGGTACGCAGTTTGTCCCGAACAGAGCATCACGAACTTGCCGTTGTACATGATCACGGCTGGATTGAACACGCCCGCCGATTCGAAGCCATCGCCCTGCGGCTTGAGAATCGGCTCGCGGCTTGTCCTCTGCAGAGGGGCGAAAGTCGGGATCGCGAGGAGTACGGGGATCAGATATTTCATGGTGTCGATTTACTTCAGGTAGGCTCTGAGGGCGTGGATCAAATCGTCTGCCGCTTGGGTCTGCTCGTCGGTTGGCGTGGTCTTCG
>JANXQZ010000897.1 GCA_025353235.1 Bryobacterales bacterium | reverse complement strand
GTTTGACATGAGTTCTCCTTACTGCGACCCGTCGCTTTGCAAGGGCGGGATTTGAATGGGTGGAATTTCAATGGCAGCGCTAGCCATTTTAATCGTCTCGGGAGCGCTTCTGATGAGAGCTAACAAGGTGCGCTCTTCCGTTGTTAACGGCGCGGGGGAAGGAAACTTGTCCGGTCTCCGGTCGAGATTGCGGCGAGCGGGGATTCGTCTTGGGATCGGCGCGGGGGCCAGTGCCCTCTGCGGCGGCGCCGTAGCGATCGGGAACGGCGTCTCTGGACGAGTCCGCAGCGAGAGCGCTACGAAACCGAGCAACAAGATCGCGGCCATCGCTCCCGCAACTTGGAAGCAACGCAGCCAACGCCGGTTGCGCTTCCCGCTGCCGATGCGATTTAGCACACGCTGCTCCAGGCCTGCCAGCGGAGTAGCATCCGAGTAGCCCGCCAGCGCGCCATCCAGTATTCGATCCAGTTCGTTATCTTGCATGGAGACTCCCTAGTAAAGCGGCCAGCTTCAGTTTGAGAATTTGCCGCGCTCGCATCAATCTCGTCCGCACCGTTCCCTCAGGGATTCCCATCACTGCGGCGATCTCACGAGAATTCAAATCCTCTACGGTGGAGAGTGCGAGTGGTTGGCGCAACTCTTCGGGGAGCGCATCCATCAGCCGGTGAATGGTAACGTTCAGATCCGCACCGATGGCAGCCTGTTCGGGGTTCAAGCCGATCGCAAGAATGTTGGAATCCGGTTGGTCTACCCGGCGGGCAGGAAGGCGGTCAACCGCGACGCGCCAAGCGGCCCTGGCCAGAAATGCACGCTCGTTGTCCATGCGCTCCCAGCTTCGGTTTCGATACAGCTTGAGGAAAGTCTCCTGCACAGCGTCTTCAGCATCATGAGCGTTCCTTAAAACCGCATACGCCACACGAAAGATGAAGCACGATTGCCGATCCACCAGCGCGGCAAATCGATTGTCAGTTTCTACTTCCTTGCTTGCCAGCGCTACGAATTCAGTCAATGCTCGATCCACGTTCACAAGCTAAGACCGCCCGGATGCTTCCAGCGTTCAGATATATTTGTTCGTAGCCTTAACCCGCATTCAGTTTACCCTTTAGAAGAGAGCATGCAGAATCGAGAGATCGCCCGCCTTCTGGCTGAAGTAGCGGACCTGATGGAGATCGGCGCCGAGGACGGGTTCCGCATTCGCAGTTACCGCAACGCCGCTTCGGTAATCGAAGGCTACCCGGAAAGCATTGCCGACATAGTGCGAAATCCCGAGCGCAAGGTCACTGACGTCCCGGGCATAGGCAAGGGCATCGCGGCCATTTTGAAGGACGTAGTGGAACGCGGCACCTTCGACAAGCGCGACCAAATGCTGGAAAAATATCCTCCCAGCGCCCTTGAACTCCTCAAGATCCAAGGGCTCGGACCGAAGAGCATCGCCCTGTTATTCGAGCATCACCAAGTGGGCAGCATCGACGATCTGGAGCGCCTCTGCAAAGAGCAAAAGCTCCGAGACATGCCTCGCATGGGGGCCAAGCTGGAGGAGAAGGTGCTGCGCTCAATCGCTCAGTATCGGCAGAGGGCGGGACGCTTCCTGCTGAGCTTTGGACAGCGCACCGCGGCTGAACTGATCGACTATCTCAAGCAGACTCCCGGACTCGAAAAGGTTGAGGCTGCGGGAAGCTTGCGACGCGGAAGGGATACGGTTGGCGACCTGGACCTGCTCGCCACCGGGCCGGGTGCCGAGACCGCGCTCGATCGATTTACAACGCACGCCCGGGTCCACGAAGTGCTCGGAAGAGGAGCAAACAAAGCCAGCGTGCGTTTCGGGCTGGAGGGTCTTCAAGTGGATTTGCGCGCCTTGCCGAACGAGAGTTACGGCGCTGCGCTGCAGTACTTCACCGGCAGCAAGGAGCACAACGTCAACCTGCGCGGTCGAGCGCTGAAGATGGGTCTCACGCTGAATGAATACGGCCTGGTTCGACTGGAAGACGGCGTCCGCGTCGCGGGCGAAACAGAGGAAGGAATCTATGAGGCGCTCGGCATGCCGTGGATTCCGCCCGAATTGCGCGAGAACTGCGGCGAGATCGAAGCGGCCCTCGAAGGACGGCTTCCGAAGCTGCTTCAGCTTTCAGACATGCGCGGCGATCTGCACATGCACACCACTGCGACTGATGGCCGAGGCACGCTCGAGGAGATGGTCGAGGCTGCGCAGGCGCTCGGCTACGAGTACATCGCGATTACGGATCATTCCAAGGCCTTGGCCATGTCCAACGGACTTGATGAAACGCGATCCGTCGCTTTCGCAAAACATGTCCGCGAACTGAATGGGAAGGGTCTAGGAATTCGTATTCTCTCTGGGCTTGAATGCGACATTAAGCGCGATGGCAGCATGGATCTCGCCGAAGACGCCTTGGCCGAGTTGGATATAGTCGTGGGCAGCGTTCACAGCTTTATGAATATGGAGACGGTGGAGATGACGGATCGTTTGCTGAGGGCGGTTGAGTCGCCAAATCTGCGCATCCTTGGTCATCCGACTGGCCGCATTCTGCTGAACCGCGAAGGCTACCCGTTCGACTTTGAGGGAGTGGCCAGCGCCGCGGTCCGGCGAGGCGTTTGTCTGGAGATCAACGCGAGCCCGGAGCGTCTGGATCTGAGCGCCGCTATGGTGCGGACGGCCAAAGCTCTCGGCGCCAGGTTTGCGATCTCGACCGATTCCCACCATCCCAGGAGTTTGCGCGTCAACATGCCTTTTGGCGTGCTGACGGCGCGTCGAGGGTGGCTGCAGGCCAGCGATGTGCTAAACACCCTTCCGGTGAATGAACTGATGCAAGCGATTCGAAAACCATGAAACTCATTTCTTCTGAAGAAAAATTTAAAAGCAAGATTTTTACCGTAACCGAAGATCACGCAACCGACCCAGGGGGTTTTGAAATCCGGCGCGCGATCGTTCAACACCCAGGGTCGGCCGTGATGATGGCCGTCGATGACAAGAAGCGGATCCTGCTGGTACGGCAGTATCGGCTTCCGGCTCGCCAATATTTGTGGGAGTTGCCAGCCGGCAAGCTGGATGCGGGCGAGAAGCCGCTGCAGGCTGCCAAGCGGGAGCTGATCGAAGAGACCGGCTATCGCGCTAAGAAGTGGAAGAAGCTGATTTCGTACTTTCCGAGCCCCGGATTCCTGGCGGAGAAGATGACGATTTTTCTGGCGACGGATTTGAAGGAAGGCGAAGCCCAGCCCATGGAAGACGAGCGGATCGAGAAGCAGTGGTTCGCTCGTAAGGAGGTGGCCGCGATGATTGAGGAGGGAAAGGTTATCGATTCGAAGACGATCATTGGCTACTATCACTGGCGAGCACAACGTAAGTGACTGTCAAGAAATAACCATTAAGACGATCGGGTCGGGTGACGGGGTTTGCGCCCCGCCACTCGACCCGATCATTTTGCATAAAACTTGGATAGGTCTGCGGGAGAATTGTAGGAGCTTTGCAGAGAGGGTCGATCACTCCACGTCGATGATGCCTCGGCGAAACGCCTCCGACACCGCCTGCGCGCGATCCCCGCAGCCCAGCTTTGCAAACACATTGCTGGCGTGAACCCTCACCGTTCCCTCGCTGATCGTCAGGGCCGTTGCGATTTCCTTGTTCGACTTGCCCCTGGCAATGAGCGTCAAAATTTCCATTTCCCGCGAACTCAAAGCCACTCGCGGCACTCTATCTGCGAGTCGTGAAGCGATCTCCTGCGGCATAGGACGCTGCCCGTCGTGCACGGCCCGAATCGCGTTTACTAGATCCTGACCTTTAATATCTTTCAAAAAGTACGCCCTGGCACCAGCTTGAAAAGCGCGAAAAATGTTTTCATCTCCCGCGTAGCTGGACAAAACAATGATGCGCGCCCGCGGGAACTTCCCAATGATTCCGGTAATTGCATCGATGCCATTCAGCCCAGGGATTCTCAAATCCATGAGCGTCACATCCGGCTGGTATTGTTCGAAAGCCTCTATCGCCTGCTTTCCATTTCCCGCCTCGGCCACGGTCACCATGTCCTGCTGGCTATTGATGATTGCCTTCAGCCCCACCCGGACCACAAAATGATCCTCCACGATCATGATGCGAATTTGGGTGGATTGGCTCAAAGCCCCATGCCTTCGGCGCACGCCGCAAATGGCACCACGATCAGCAGCTCAGTGCCTTCACCCGGCGCGCTTTTTAGAGTGAGGCAACCGCCGATTCTTTCAGCCCGTTCGCGCATGCCCGTCAGCCCGTAGTGCCCTATCGCCAGCGGAATCGCCCTCTCGGCATCGAAGCCGCAGCCATCATCGCGCACTCGCAACGCCAGACCTTCCTCCTCGTATCGCAGTTCGACCTCGATTGCCTGAGCCTCGGCATGTTTGAGCGCATTCGCTATGGCTTCCTGAAAAATGCGCATGAGGTTCTTCTCTGTCACGGCGCTTAGGACTTGCGGGGTGCCCACTACTTGAATCGACATCTTCACGGTGGTGCTGGCAGCCATCCTGTTGGCGATCTCAGGCAGAGCCACTGAAAGTTCCGCGCGGTCCAGATCGCCGGAGCGCAGGTCCGAAACGGCGCGCCTCGCTTCCGACAAACTATAGCGGGTGAGATTGCAAGCTTCGTCGATGCTCTCGCGGAGAGCTGGCGGAATCTCTTCTAACTGCATTGTGATGGAATCGAGTTGCAGCGCGATTCCCGCCAGGTTCTGCGCGAAGGTATCGTGAATATCTTGCGAGATGCGATTGCGCTCCGCGAGAACGGCCGAATACCTGGCCTTAACTTCGTGCATGCGCAGCCGATAGAGCAGCCATGCCAGCAGCAGAATACCCGAGGCCGCACAGGCCAGAAACAGGCGCGTCTGGTAAAAATGCGGGCTCAAATAGAAGCTGAATGAGGCACCGGTTTGATTCCAGGATCCATCCATGTTTCCAGCGATCACATGGAACTGATACTCTCCGGGCGGCAGATTGGCGTAATAGGCGAACCTTCTTCCGTCCGCGTCGGTCCAGTCCGCGTCAAAGCCTTCCAGCATGTACTTGAAGCGCACCTTTTCGGGGTTGAGGTAGCTGAGGGCGGCGTAATCCACCTGAACCTCTCCGGCGCCCAGCGGCAGCCTCGGCTCGCGATTCAACTGCTGCTTCCGCCTGTTCACGCTGACGCTCTCGATATACACGGGCGGGACGAAATTGCTGGATGAAATACTGCTAGGAACCATCACGATCCCTTTCATGGAACTAAACATGAGCGTCCCGTCGGCCGATTTCCACGCCGCTGGCTGATTGCCTATGTTGCAAGCGCGTGTTTTCATGCCATCTCTCACGCCATAACTGATAGAAGCGATTTTCTTGATGCGGCCGTCGGCGAACTCCCGCAGTTCGGCCTTGCTCACTTTAAACAGACCTTGTGCACAGCTAAACCAAAAGCTGCCCCGCCCGTCATCAAGGATCGTGTAGACGAAATTCACCAGGAGGCCGGATGCAGAGGTGTAGGAGAAGAACCGTCCATCTTTGAAGCGAGTGAGGCCGCCCCGGGTAGCGAACCAGAGCGTCCCTTCTTCGTCTTCGTGGATGGTGGAGACGCGATTACCGGCGAGCCCGGCCGCTATCCCATAGTTTCTGAATTTGCCCGCTGCAAAGCTGGCGACCCCTTGTCCGAACGTGCTGATCCAAAGCGTGTGGCGGCGGTCCTGGAGAATCGCGCGGATGCGATTGCCGGCCATTCCATCCGCAACCCCGTAGTTCTTAAATCGCCCGCCGACATGTTGGAACAGCCCATCGCCGTCGGTACCCACCCACATGCGGCCTTCGGCGTCCCTATAGATCACCTCAATTTCTGAATTGCCGCGCCACCCGGGAACAGCTGTGAGATGGCCGTCTTTCATCAGCAGCAGATTGTTGCCAGCCGCAACCCATAACGTTCCTTGCGGATCTTCGGCGAACGACCTCACTGGCCCCAAACGGCGGCCTTCGAACTCGGTATATGAACGAACGCGCCCATCTTTGTATTTGCCAAACCCGCCAGCAGTGCCGATCCAAATATCTCCTCGCTTGTCTTGGAAAACGGATCTTGTGCTGTCATTCGGCAGACCCTCGATGGCCGTGATGGTGGAAAGCTGTTTCACTCGCAGCCGTCCTAGTCCGTTCGATTGCAATCCCACCCAGATGCTGCCTTCGCGGTCGGCGTACATGCTGTAGACGATTCCCAGATCGGTCTTGTCGTCTTCAAGAATCACGGGCTCGAACCGGTCGTTTTTTAGTCTGTGCAGGCGCTGCCCGAAGGCGGCCCATATGTCTCCAGTTGGATCTTGGTAGAGCAGCGTCACTTGCGGCGTGTGGCTGTGGACCGGGACATATGTGGTAAGAGCGCCGTCCTTCCATTTCTTGATCACTGCATTGCTATAACCGATCCAGAGCGAACCGTCCCGCGCGCTCAAGAGCTGTTCCACAGCGCCGTCGCTCTCTTGTGTGACGCCCGGCAGGGGCTCGAACCTGCCATTCGCTAGACGCAGAACCTGCGATGCGGTTGCGGCGATCACTCCCTGCGGACATCTCGCACAAAGGGCCCCGAAGCTGTTGCGGGCGGGTGCCGGCGTCTTCGCAAAAGCAGTGAATTTGCCGTGGGAATAGCGGCAAAGTCCGGATGGCGTAGACAGCCAAACGTTGCCGGAGGAGTCTTTGTCGAGATGCGTGACTACGTCGTCCGGCAATCCATCGGCGGTGGTGAATGTCTTGAAGCGGCCGTCCTGAAGGCGCGTGACTCCGCCGCCATAGGTCCCAATCCAGAGGGCGTTTTCGTTGTCTTCCAGCAGCGCCCAAACCTCGTTGTCTTTGAGGCTGCCGGTTTCCACGGTGAATGCGGTAAAGCTGGCGCCGTTGAAGCGAACTACTCCGTTGTCGCTTCCGAGCCAGAGGTAGCCGTCGCGGGTCTGCACGATGGCTCTGATTCTGGATTGAGGGAGTCCTTCCGCTTCGCGCCAAAAGTCGATTCCATAACTTGGTATTGCGCCCGCGCTATGGAGAAGCGGGATAATTGCCAAGCACGCGAGTTTGAGACACCAATTCATGCAGGACCGATTTCTTAGAATACGCCAGTGACTTGCCAAACGACGGTACAATGCAGGCATGCGCGCAGGAATTCGCTCGCTGTCGAGATGACGGACATCCAACTCTACCTTTCGATCGGCATCCCGGTAATCGCGAATGCGGCATTTTTTGGACTGCTGATGATGTACATCAATTCCCGCATTGACAGTGTGAATGCTCGCATTGACGGCGTGGATTCCCGCATTGATGGCGTGAATACCAAGTTTGACACCAAATTCGACAGCTTGAATACCAAGATCGACAGCTTGAGTACCAGGTTTGACATCAAGTTCGATGGCTTGCGCAACGAGATGAACGCACGGTTTGAGGCGGCTCACCAAGGCCTGCTCCGGGTGGAAGGGGTGATCGATGCGCGCCTCAAGCACCTGGAAGCAAACGAGCGTTAGGCTTGGCGCCTCCCCGATAACCTATGCATTTGCATAGTTTCCAATAGACAAATTACAGTGACATCCGCCCCAGGATGCAATAAGATACCCCATCTATCCATTTTTCGCTTGGGACAACGGAGTAAAGTCATGTTTATTAATAAAGTGCTTGGCGCGGTGTTTGCGCTCGCTGCCCTAACCGGTGCGGCCTTTGGACAGAGCAACGGATCCATTGCGGGAACGGTGAAAGACTCAAATGGCGGAGTGGTTCCGCGCGCAGCCGTGAGCGTGGCGAATCCGAGTGAAGGCGTGGCGCAGAGCACCACAACCAACGGCGAAGGTGACTTCGTATTTCCGCTGCTCCCGCCGGGGACTTACACTGTCACGGCCGAGATGTCCGGCTTTAAGAAGAGCGAGCGCGCAGGCGTTGTGGTCGATGTTGCCACCAAAGTCAGCGTGGGAGACATCGTCCTGCAAGTGGGGAGCCTCACCGAGACGGTGTCGGTCCAGGCCGAGGCGGGACAACTGGAGATTCAAACGGAGTCCGGTGAGCGGTCTAACGTGATCACCAATCGCCAGCTTCGAAACATCGCGCTGAATGGCCGCAACGTGGTGGATCTGATGAGGACCATTCCGGGAGTGCTCGCGGGCGGCGTGACCGCAAACGCGGCTTCTACCGTGAATAACATCAGCGGCAGTTTCTCCATCAACGGCACGCGCAGCTCGCAGCATGAGTACACGGTGGATGGAGTCACCAACCTCAATCTCGGGAATAATACCGGAGCGCTGG
>JANXQZ010000876.1 GCA_025353235.1 Bryobacterales bacterium | reverse complement strand
TCCGCAGAAAGGCCAAATATATGGATCAAACTAGCGAAATCACCGAATCGGGGATCGACTTGAACACGCTTCCGATTGAGGAACCGGAAGGAGGTCTCTTCACCGCTTACTCCAATGTGTTTTTTGTGAACTGGACGCTTTACGACGTGCGTATACGCTTTTCGGAATTAATGCAGGTTTCAAATGATGAAACCCCGAGCATGAAGAATCAACACGGCATTCTTCTGGAGCGCGTTGCCGTCACAATGCCTTGGCATCAAGTCAAACGATTGAGCGATCTTCTGTCAGCAATTGTTGCCAACTACGAAGCCGTAAACGGTAAGCTGAAACCGGTTCAACTGGCTGCTACTCCAAACGGACCACCGAAACAGAAATAGGTTGCAAGAGGACTCGGCTGCGAACTTGCCGGTCTAACGGTGTTTGGGGTGCGGTGTTTGGGGTCCGCTGGTTGAATGCAGGTGGGTTTTCGGGGCCGCTCCCCCGCAACTGGCTTTTTGGTTGCGGGGGATGGATTTGAACCACCGACCTTTGGGTTATGAGCCCAACGAGCTACCAGACTGCTCCACCCCGCACTCTTATCCTAGCCTTCCCTTGCACGCTTGGTCAACAATTCATGACATATTTTTCAAACCTCCGCGCATTCAAGGTATTCTGATTCTGTGCTAGGCATTGATACGAGAGCAGCCCGCGTAGTTTGGACCGTCTTCCTTTTCGCACTGGTCATAGCCACCGCTTACGCGATTCGCGAAACGCTGGTCGTTTTCGTCGTCGCGCTATTTTTCGCGTACATGCTCTCTCCGCTTGTCGAACTGGTCGCGAGCCACTTGCCGAAGCGCATTTCTCCTATGGTCGCCCTCGCCATCGTTTACCTCGCGCTGCTCGGAGTCCTGATCGGAGCGGGGCTCAGCATCGGCAGTCGCATCGCGGACGAAGCCGGCACCCTAGCCACCCGCATCCCGGAGTTTTTCAAGAATCAAGATTGGGTAAACAAGATCCCGCTGCCAGGCTGGCTGGAGCCCCTGCGCGCCAAGCTGCTGGGCACCATCCAAAAGGAAATTAGCAGCGGAGGCCAGGACTGGGGTCACTACATCACCAGCGCGGGCAGTAAACTTGTCACCGGAATCAGTCTCGTGTTCTATGTTGTGCTGATCCCCATTCTCGCGTTCTTTTTCCTGAAAGACGGCAAAACG
>JANXQZ010000825.1 GCA_025353235.1 Bryobacterales bacterium | reverse complement strand
CGGCGATCACCGACGCGGCCACTGCGGAGTTTCAATCCACGCGCCCGTAAAGGGCGCGACGCTGAACTATCTCCCTCCGTGCTGATGATGAATCGTTCAATCCACGCGCCCGTAAAGGGCGCGACGGCAGGCAGGCGAAGGCCCGCACGTTCAACAGCATACCGCTATTCCACCGCGAACCACCATCCGTTCAATCCCGATACGCATGGATCTCCGCAGCTCATATTGCGTAACCGGACGGAAATAATAGAAGTAAGGCGTTCGCGAACCACCCGCGATTTCGGCGTACACTTGGGGTCCGCGCTCGCCTCAGACGATCATGGGATCGTCCGGGTGGTATCCCGGGTTGGCACCCACATGCTCCACCCGCCGTTCCCAATTGCTCCCGAGAAAGTAGAATCGGAGGCTGTCTTCCTTACCGTCCACCACGGCCACCAAAGCGTGCCGCATCGTCACCCACTGCGCCGGATCTACGACGCACTCGAATACCGACTTCTGCACGCGCTGTCCATGGTTTTGGCAAACCCTCGCCACACGGCGCAAACGCCGCCGTCCCTCTGCGTTTTGCGTCGAAACATCGTACGTTAAAGGACCAGCATAGAGCTTTACCTTATCTCCAGATCAAAGCCGCATAACTGTCAAGGTCCCCACGAAGCCAGCGTGCCATCAGCAGCGCCTGAACATGCGGAAACAACCCGAGTTCCATCGGCTTCTTCCAGAAACGGATGTTGCACGTCTTCCTTCTTCCGCTTCTGCCACGACTCCAGCACCTCGCGACGCCCCGCCTCATCCATCAAGACCGCCCCGTTCTCATACACCGTGAAGTTTTTCGCCGTAATCTGTTGGCGATTGATCAGCCTCAGCACTAGACGATCCGCCAGGATTGGCCGCAATTCCTCCATCAAGTCCAGAGCCAAGCCCGGCCGCCCCGGTCGATCAGTGTGGAGAAACACTACACAGGGATCCAGCCCCACGGCCTCCAACGCGCCAGTCACATCATGCACCAATAGCGTGTACGCGAACGAAAGCAGCACATTAACACGGTCCAGCGGCGGTCGCCTTGACCCGCCGCGAAAGCGAAATTCGTCCTTGTTCGCCAGAATCAATTGGTCGAACGCCCCGAAGTATACCCGTGCGCAGTCGCCTTCCACGCCGCGCACCGTGTCTATTGTCAGAGACCCAACGTTCTTTCGGGCACTAAGGATGCGTGCATAAATAAGTGCTTCACGTGGAAGAGATTATGTGATACCTTGCAGGTGTGAGCGACGGGGTGAGTGCAGAGCAGGGTATTCGGCAGCGTTATGAGGGGCTGTCGCCAGTTCTGAACGAGCAGGCTCTGCGCCGGTTCGTGGCAACGGAGGCGCGGTCCTACGGACATGGCGGAGTGAGCGTATTGTCGCGAATCACCGGAATCGCTCGCAGCACCATCAGTCGCGGATTGAAAGAGATCGCGGAGAAGCGTCTCCTCGGCAGCGGGCGACAACGCAAACGTGGTGGTGGCCGGAAGACGAAGCAGTCGGTAGATTCGACCTTGCTGTCCGATCTCAAACAATTGGTGGAGCCTGCAACGCGCGGCGATCCCATGAGGCCGCTGCTGTGGACTTCAAAGAGTCTGCGCCACCTGGCAACGGCGCTGCAGGACAAGGAACATTCAGTCTGCCCCCACGTAATAGCCGACTGCCTGCGCGAACTGGGTTATAGTTTACAGGCGAACAGCAAGACGCGGGAAGGAAGCAGCCACGTGGACCGGGATGCACAGTTTCAGTACATCAGCGAACAGGCCAGCGCGTTTTTGTCGGCGGACGAGCCGGTTGTTTCGGTGGATACGAAGAAGAAGGAACTGGTAGGGAATTTCAAGAACAACGGTCGCGAACTGCGTCCCAAAGGGTCTCCGGAAGCCGTCAACGTACATGATTTTATCGACCCCCAACTGGGGCGCGCCGTTCCGTATGGCATCTACGATATCGGCGACAACAAAGGA
>JANXQZ010000805.1 GCA_025353235.1 Bryobacterales bacterium | reverse complement strand
GGCAGATCACGGCCATGACTTTTCTGGTGATGGCGGTGCTCAGTTCGATTGGACTGCTGGTGGGCGGTATAGGCGTGATGAATATCATGCTGGTGTCGGTGACCGAGCGGACGCACGAGATCGGAATTCGCAAAGCGATCGGCGCGAAGCGGATGGACATCACGCTGCAGTTTCTGCTGGAGGCATCGGTGCTCACGGGCCTCGGGGGCGTGATGGGGATTATTTTCGGGTGGATCATCGCGCTGATTACACGGCTCGTGTTCCCGTCGTTGCCGGCAGCGGTTCCTTTGTGGGCCGCAGTGCTGGGTATCGTGGTCTCGGTGGCGGTGGGGTTGTTCTTTGGAATTTGGCCGGCGAATAAAGCGGCGCGGCTGGATCCTGTGGAAGCGTTGCGTTACGAGTGATTCGTCACTGGTAGTCCCGCTCGCGGTCGATTGGCTGTCCCAGAGTGCGAAGACAGGTGATCAGGCGGTCGCGCCCTGCGTCACCAGATTGGCCTTCTGAAGAAACTCGGTCGCTTTCTGAAGTTCCTCAAAGCTAACTTTCCAACCCAATTTGGGCAACATATTGGCGAGGTCTTCCAGTGTGGCCTTGTGTTTTAGCTGGGTTAGGGTGTAGTAGGCCTTCGCAGCAATAGAAAGCTCCATATAATCAAGGTTTCCGGCCTCGGTCACTACCTTGGCACTAGCCTCGATCCGCTTCCAAAGCTCTGGATTGAGTGCTGCCTTTCGGTCAGCGACTCTTGCGCCCGCCTCAGTTAACGTGTAGTCGTAGCGGGACATCTCAAAGCCTCGCTGATCGCGGCCCCACCCGGCAACCGATTCGGACAGGTATCCTAGTGACCTCATTTCCAAGTTGGCGGTCGCTACGCCTTCAGAGTACGGCCCGTAGTAGTGAGCTTCATATCCGAGGTCGGATCTTAGAAAGACCGAGAGGAAGTAAATTCGCTTTTGGAGCATGGTCTTTCCTTTGATCGTGCCGCCAAAAGCCTTGTATGCTAACAGCATAATCTCACGAGTCGTCTGTTCATTCGCCATTCATGAATCCTCCAAGCATCGTAATATCAGCTCCTTGATCCTGCTCATCATCTCCCGCCGCTCACCCGGACTATTGTAAGCGATCGGAGCGTACACGGAAAAATGCGGATCATTCAACTTTTCATTAATAGATTTGAAGAGGTCGGATTCTTCTTCAAACGGCGTCGGGTTCGGGGCTGTGTGAACCATGATTGAACCCTCGTCATTCCGCGACTGCGCTCGCGCCGACTTCAAGCTATAGGAGTGGACGATTACCAGATTTGACGTGTCCTTCAAAGCTGAGTCGAGTGTCACACCCGCTGCCTGTAGGGACGCCGCAACTCTCGATTCTAGTTCCCGCCGCAATTCCCTATTCTCGGTCTTAGAGATGGACGTGATACGCTCCCGACAAGCTTCGGGCAAGTGGCTTACTCTTTCGTCGAATATCCTCTTGAGCAATCGACGCTGTCTTAGCCTCTCGACGAGATCATGACAGTATCCGCCCCGATACCGCTCATCGCCGAACTCCAGCAAAAAACGAGCGTCGTCCCATTTTGTAATAGTTCTCGACGAAACGAGCCTCACCGTCATAGCTATAAAGCTCGCGGAGGAGCGGAATTTTGTCTTCCTCAATCCCAAGTGTGATGGCACGAACTACCATCTGGTCCGTGACCAACCGGACTCTATGGCTATATACCTGTGCCGTGAGGTAGTATTTGGCTAAAACGAACTGTCCGAGTGCATGTACGCCGTCAGCCGAGACCATCAACTGCTTGCGGCCATCAGCCGGGTCGAGCACGACCACCAACTCCCTGTGAAGCTGCTGAAGATCGAAGACGCCGTACTTCACTCCGCAAAAGTAGCTGTCCCGCAGCAAGTAATCTTGTTTGTCAGCGTCGAGCGGACCGGACACGATGGAGCGGAATAGCGGCTCATCGTACCCCTGCGCCAGCAAGGACTCTACCTGGAAAAGCGTCCTTTCCCGAGCGCATCAAGCAAGTGCTTATCCGTCCTCAATAGATCTTGCGTGACGAGTTCGTGGATCTTTTCGGGCTTTTCTGAATTAAGGCGTCCTGTAAGTTTTTCTCGGTCGGCGAAAATTTCCAGCGCGCCTTCCGAGACGTGAGAAAATGGCCCATGTCCGAGATCGTGTACTAGCGCCGACAATCGAACGATCCTAGCGTGTTCGGAGTCGAGGCCGCACACGTCGGTCATCAAGCTCGTGACGTGGAATACCCCAAGTGTGTGCTCGAAACGAGTATGGAGTGCCCCAGGATACACAAGATTAGCAAAGGCAAGCTGGCGAATTCCACGCAAGCGTTGGAAGACAGGGGTAGCCACAATATCGGCCTCTTCGCCTGTCAGCCGAATGAAGCCATGAATCGGGTCTCTGAGACTCCGAGCCTCGCTCATTGCCGAATCATCTCAAGCATTTATTGTTCTAACGTGTGTTCAGGGCCGTGACGGAGCGACGCAGGGCGATACGATCCTCTACGCTGGTGTACCAGACACGCGGCGCCAGACCTGCTTCAGCCGCGGCCCTCATGCACGCGAAGTGGCGCGCATGAGGATCTGTACGCAAGATCATCTTCAATAAGGAGGGAGATCCCCGCACAACGATTCGAAAGACAAGGGACGTGCTATTGTCCTTGGTCAGCCTGAGGATATCTCCACAAGCAGTTACACCGAACGCCTCTTGCAGCGCCCGTGTCACTGCCGCGCTTTTCTCTTGGGGGATCATGGGGTGTTCCATCGGTCTTCGATATGTTGGAATAAAAGTAGATTGCGCACGTTACTTGTTTTTCTGTTCGCCAGTTCCCTGCTGCTGCCTGCTCAAACCCGTCGGGCGAAGAAGCCCGCTG
>JANXQZ010000759.1 GCA_025353235.1 Bryobacterales bacterium | reverse complement strand
CTCGACACCTTCGGCGCCGTCGAACGATACCACCCCACCGTCTCTGGCCATCGTAGCGCCCGCGATGATCACGGTCAGCACGTCCTCCAGCACGCTCGCCTTTAGCGGAACGGCGAAAGACAACGTCGGAGTAGCATCGGTGACGTGGAGCACGTCAAACGGCGATAGCGGAACCTGTGCAGGCACCGACCACTGGCAAGCAGCCGCCATTCCTCTATACGTAGGGACAAATACCGTGACTATCCGGGCCCACGATGCTGCCGGAAATACCGCTTGGCGCTCCGTCGTAGTCACCCGCCACTAGCCACGTCGCCTGACTGTCACCCACCAGGAAGCAGCCATGTAATACGCCGGAAACAGCAGCGAGAGATTCACCAGTGGGTTCGCTTTTTCAGGTGGCACGCTGAGGATGAGAACCACCATCACAACCCAAATCGCTGCCAGCAGATTCGTCACCCGATTCAACCGCCCTGGCTGGGTCGAGTAGAGGTAACACCACGGGATAAAAGTCAGCACGGCCAAGAGAAGCAGAATCGCGAGATTCAGCCACGCCGGCCACTGGAGGTAATACAAATAAAACGCGACGATGTTCCAATAGGAGGGAAAACCCAGAAAGTAACCGTCGCTCGTTTTGGCATCCACTTGGGAGAATCCGTACACGCTCGCCAGCAGCGGAAATAGGAGCAGAGGCTCGCAGCCATCGGGCAAAAGCCGAGCCCGCCAAATGAGCAGCAGCGGGAGACACGTGTAAGTCAGAAAATCGATCAGATCGTCAAGTCGCCGACCGTCAAATCCTGGAAGCGTTTCTTTCACCCGAGCCCTGCGGGCCATCCATCCATCCACGGCGTCGATCATCGTGGCGGCAAACATGAGGGCGAAGCTCTCTCGAAATGCCTCGGTACCGCCGCGAACGATCAACACCGCAATCAGCGCTGCTGCAACCAGCCCCAGAGCCGTGAATGCGTGGACGCCCCAGGCGAGCACCTGCCGTCGTATCATTCCAGGTTCACCAATTCGCGGGGAGCTTCAAAGCGTGCCGTCAATCTGGAAACCACAGGCAATAGAATCAAGCCCGCCAAAGCCGCAGCCGTTTTGAAGGGAAACAGGAGCGCCCCACCCGCGTCGTACCACTCCGCAGGCGAGCCCGGGATCACGCCCGCAAACCACACAGGATACGCGAGCATAGGCTTCAAACCTAACAACGGTTCGCCGCCACCGAGCCTCAGGATCAATGAAACCCCAAAGGCAACCATGGATCCGATCCGGTTCGATTTCTTGTCGAACAGCGCGTACACAAGCTGGGGGAACAGCAGCACGAACACCAGGTCGCTCGTGAAGAACCACAGCGCCTGGACGCTTTGGGCCTTCAACGCCATTACGAGGGCACCCCCTCCCAGCAAGACAATCGACGCTCTAATCACACGCTTCATATTGCGCGTGGAGATGTCAGGCCGAATCAGCCGCTTGCAGCAGTTCCAGCTAAACATCGAAGCAGCGGAAAGGATCGAGGCGCTAAAGCTGGACGTGACAGCGGCGATGATCGCCGCCAAGCCCAGCAGAGCCACCCAGCGCGGCGTCGCCTGCTTCAGCAACAATGGCAGCGCGTCTGAAGGTTCCGCGTGCAAGCGCGCCATCAGTTCGGAGGGCCACGAATACGAGAAGGCGGCCATCCCGATCAGCAGCGGAGGAACCATGAACGACATCGTGAGCAGGCCGGACAGGATCGACATCCACTGCGCATGCGTGGGAGTTTTGCAAGAAAGCACGCGTTGGAAATAGCAGTTCCAAGGGATCCCGCCCAGCGCCAGCATGATACTGACATCCCACCAGTTCACGATGGTTGGCCAAGTCCATTCCTGGGCCACCGGGTTCGCTGGGGGAATCAAGCTGCCTCCGGCAGGTCGCGCCGCAACGTAGTGCAGGAAACTGGCTTCCAACCCGCCGGTCGCTCTCAAGATAAACGGAAGAGCGATCGCCAGACCGAGCGCGACCAAGCCAAGCTGGAACACATCGGTCAATGCGACGGACCATAGTCCGCCCATGGCCGTGTAGATTGTCACCACCAATGCCGATAGAAGAATCGCGAGCGTGAGGTTCACGCCGAGCAGCACGCCGAAACTGGAACCTGCGGCTACCAAGAGTTCGGCGCTCCAAAACACCTCTGCCAGCATGGCGGGTATAAAGAGAACGGCGGCCCAATGTTTGCCGTAGCGCGCTTCGAAAGGATCGATCAGGGTGGTGAACCGCAATTGCCGCATGCGGCGAGCAAAGAAGAGACCGCCCAAGATCAGGCTGATTCCAAAACAGAGTCCGCCCTGGGCACCCACCGCGAGATTCGACTTGAAGGCACCCTCAGCCGTCCCAAGCAGGTATCCACCGTCCACCCAAGTGGCCGTCATCGTCAGGAGAGCGATCCATAGAGGCATGGACCGTCCCGCCACGATCAAGTCCGCATCGGTGCCGCCTTTAGCCTTGCGCGCCGAGATGGCGCCGATGATCAGGAAGACGGCAAGCAGGCCGAAAACGATGGAGAGACCCAAGCGTGCATTTTACCTGGAATCGCTGTCGCCTTTGTCCTCTACTTCGGCCGGCAGGGGCTCGCGGTTCTCAGGCAGATGCAAAAACGCGCGAATGCGATCATCGTCCCTGGCTATGTTGTATCCGTTCTCTTCTATGTTCCAGCAGTTCTCGTCGACGGCTTGAGATAACAGATTCGTCTTTTCGGCCATTGCTTCCAGCCGTTCATCTACGGTCATATTTCTCCTCCCGCTTCAAACGGGGAACACAACTACTTTACCAAAGCGACCATCGAATCGTTATTTGGCCAGCTTCGGCACAAGCATCCACTTCAAGACGCCTCGTGGCTCGGCCACGAAGCGCTCCAGATCGATGCGCACAATGGCCCCTTTCTTAAAGTCAATCTGCAGATTCGGGCACCGCAGCAAGTAGCCCGTCAAATAGCTGAACAGCGGGTCATGGCCGGTTAGCAGGACCTGGGCTTCTTCGCCATGCAGCCGCAACTCATCCCAGACCAACTCGGGCTTGGCGGCTGGAATCAGCGTGTCGCTCCGCACCAACTCGCCCTTATATCCGAGCACATCCGCCGCCAACTGGGCAGTCTCAATCGCGCGCCGATAGGGGCTTGTGAGTATCAGAGTGGGGTCCACATGGACTGCCCGCGCCAACTTCAAGACGTCTCGAAGCTTCTTTTTGCCCTCGGCAGTCAGGGCGCGTTCCGAATCGGACTGGCCCGGCTGTCCTTCGTCCGCGATGCCGTGCCGCAAGATATAGAGTTGCATTCACTTGCTAGTCTAAACGTCCGAAGACGTGCCTTGTCATTTTGTACAACTATCTACGAATTTCTAAACGCCTCGCGGAAACAGCACGGTTTGCTGACGATGTGGGGCAGATTGTTAATCTGCAGCCGATTGTTAATCGGCTCTTCACCGTTTGTGAGATTTCTTCTCCGCCCGCGACGAATCTCCGCACGGGGAAACGCCACTATCTTGGTCGCGGCTATGCTGCTCTGTGGGACAGTGCGTCGGCTTCGGTCGGGAGACTCGCTGTGATTTGCTAGCCTACAAGTTTGAAACTTCATCTTGAGCGGGCCGCGTTTTACTTAAGTTGCGGATCCGCGATTTCAATCTTGTTCTCCATCGCGGTATCTCAAATTCTGCTGGCTCTCGCTTTCGCGAGTCTCCTGATGTCCAGCGCCCCGATGCGCTTTCCTCCCATCAAGCTTCCCCTGGCCATTTTCTTCGCGGGTACGCTGACCTCGCTGCTGCTGTCGGGCGACCCGCGCTACGGCACTCCGCAAATACGCAAGTTTTACGTCTACTTAATCGTTCTGGTGGTGTACAGCACCTTTAGGAATCTAGCGCAAGTTAGGCTGATCGTGCTGTCGTGGGCGGGTGTCGCTGCCATCTCTGCAACCAGGAGCTTGTTCCAGTTCCTTCAGAAATATCAGGAAGCGCGGGAGTTGCATCAGGATTTCTACAGCTACTATGTGGGCGAGCGGATCACGGGCTTCATGAGCCACTGGATGACGTTCGGCGGCGAAGAGATGATCGTGCTGCTGATGTTATCGGCTTACCTGATGTTCGCGTCGCGAGATCGTTGGAAGGTCGCCGGTTTGCTCTGCGGCGCCATCCTGCTAACCTCTCTGGTGCTCGGCTTCACCCGGAGCATCTTTCTATTGGGCGTGCCGATTGGCCTTCTCTACCTGCTCTGGTTCTGGCATCGCTGGCTCGTGCTCTTGGTGCCCGCAGTCGCGGCAATCGCGATGCTGGCGTTCGCTCCGGTGCGGGAACGGGTGAGCTCCATCTTGCAACCCCACGGCGAAACGGATTCAAACATGCACCGCGTGATCACGCGTCGCACGGGTCTAGCGATGATCAAGGCGCATCCAATTTTCGGACTCGGTCCCGAACAGGTGAAGGCGCAGTTCGACAAGTGGGTGCCCGCCGATGTGCCGAGGCCGCTCCCGGATGGCTGGTACGGACACCTGCACAACATTTACCTGCAATACGCGGCCGAGCGCGGCATTCCCACCATGCTTGCGATGCTGTGGCTGATTGGAAAAGTTCTTTTCGATTGCGTGCGCGGGCTAAGACGCGGTGCCCGAGAATCGCGCTTCGTTTTGCATGGCGCCATTGCGGTGATCCTGGCGATTCTGGCCGAGGGATTCTTCGAATACAATCTCGGCGATAGCGAGGTGCTGACTATGTTTCTGTGCGTGGTTGCGTTCGCCTACGTTGCCTTGGGACACACCGCGTCGGAGGATCTCGGCGTTGCCGCTCAACGGGCTTGAGATTCTGCTGGTCGGAGGTGCGGGCGGTCTCGGATCCGCCACTGCTGAGTTGCTTGAATCGGAAGGCGCGCGTGTGATCGTCAGTTCGCGATCGCATGGCATTCAGGCCAACATCACCAAGCCGGAAGACCGCACAAGAATACTCGACTCCGCAGCGTGTCTATACGGACTGGTGATCTTTGCAGGAACTCCGGCGCGCGGATCGGGAGAGGACCTCATGCGGCTCTCGCACGAGGTGAACTACTTGGGTCCGATCCTCTTAGCGCGGGAAGCGGCGGAGCGCATGCGGGAAAGCGGAACACATGGGTCCATCATTCTGCTTTCGACGATGCAGGCGGTCGCCGTGTTTCCAGGTTCCACAATCTATGCCGGAGCCAAGGCCGCTTTGCAACACGCCGCGCTGATCCTGGCGAAGGAATGCAGAGGACCAGCTAATATCCAAGTAAACGTCGTGGCTCCCGGCGTGACTGCGGCAGGCATGGCTCAAGCGAGCATTGCATCCGGCAAGTACGACCGCTTCATCAGCGAGGGCGTGATCCCGCGATTCGGCAAAGCCATCGATGTGGCGCGCGCGGTTCGCTTTCTCCTGGAGCCCGATAATTACATTACCGGCCAAGTTCTTTCAGTGGATGGCGGGATCACCCTATAGCTAGTTTGCAGGGGCCGGTGCAGCGGGCTCGGCGGTCATCTTGGGATGCTCCTCTCCTCGATGGCAAGTGAAGCAGCTGACGTGCATTTTGCCGTCCGTAAAATTATTGGCGTTGATCTCGCGCGTCATCACAATCATCTTGCGAGCCGTTGCTTTTTCGGGCTTGTCGTCACTGGCAAAGTCGCCTTGGACGTGGCATGCTGTACATTGAACGCCGAGAGCCGCACGGAACGCCCCCATCATGGGACGGACCTCTTCAGGCTTCAGCAATTGAAGATTCTTGGGCGCAGGCCGGGCTGGCGGCTTCTTGTCACCCGCCGGGGGCGCTTCTTGCGCAAGAAGGGGGATCGCGAGGAGCAAACAAGTTAAAATTCGCATG
>JANXQZ010000456.1 GCA_025353235.1 Bryobacterales bacterium | reverse complement strand
CCAAAATCTTATCGGGGCCCGCGAAGTACACCGCATTCAGCCCTTTGTCCATCTTGATCGGCGTGTAGATCGCGCGCCCGGTCATTAGAACATTCACCGTCTCTCCCATGCCAGCCGTTGCCCAGCTATCTGGATCCACCTTGGCCCGCAGCAGCACTCCGTGCAGCGAATCCGGCAACTCGGTATCCGGCTGAATCGATTTCGAAAATTCCTGCTCCGACGTAATTAGCTTGCCCGCTATCCTCACTGGCGGACCGGGAGGGGGAGGAATTGCGGGTGGGACTACAACCGGAGTCACCGGCGGAACAACAGGCTTCTTATCTCCCTCGCGAAAGACATTTTCCTGCTGGATCGCCAGCAGCCCTACGCGCGGATCGGCCAAGTACGACACCGCTCCAGACCCGAGCGCGATTAGCGTGCCGCCGCCTTGCACCCAATCCTTCAGCCTTCTCGCTCCATTCACGCCCAACACCGAATCGTATCCCGCCCCAAACCCGCCGTCGGGCAGCACGATCACCTGGAACTGGCCCAGATCGCCGTTCGCGAGTTGCTGTGTGCGAATCACAGTCACGGGATAACCATATTGCCGCTCCAGCAGGAACCGAGTCGCGCCGGCCGAACCCGCAGACGTAGGCTGATCCCAGGCGAGCGCGATCTTCACGCGCGGAATCGTCACCACGTGATGGCTCCCGAAGTTGGGACCTTCGTCCACCCATCCGGTGTTGGTAGTGAAGACCTCGGCACCGCTCTGCTCAATCAATCGGCTCATGATCTCGGCCAAGCCAGCCACGTTGTCCTTCACCTTGATCACCAATGTCCCGCTCGGGTAGGTCTTCCCGTCCTGCTTAAACGACTTGTCGCTGGTGAGCACGCGCAGGTCTTGCTGCAGCGCGGCGGACAAAAACTTTGCCGACGAAGAAATCCCCCACGGGACCAGGTACGCGACTTCCGGCGCGGATCCTACCATCCGCCCCGCTGGACGATAGTCGGCTGGAATGACCTCGAACGAACCTTTGGAAGCTTCTGCGGCGCCTACGGCGGCCACGTTGTACTGCAACGGCAGCGACCAGGCAGTCACATCGTACATCTCACTCGGCTGCCGTGTCGACCTGCGTTTCTCTTCGGCCTTAAGGAACCAGTCCTCCATGTTCACTTGGGGATCCAGCAGCGTACGGATCAACCGCTTGGCAGGCTGCGCCAGAGAAATGGTGTAACTGCCCACCGGGTAGTCCTTCCCACCGTTGCTGAATGCCGCCATAGCCCGCTTCACTTCGATTCCCTGGAAGCTTAAGTTGCCCGCCAGCCGATCCACCGTCGATACGTCTCCGTTGCGGGGCAGAATATATTCGCGCACTGGCTCTTTCGATCCTTCATCGATCGCCGACTTGCGATAAGCGTAGAAATTCGCGAGCAGCTTTTCCCGGTTGCGCGCCGCAGTCTCAGCAGTAGAGACTGACGCGACGAAATGCTGGCGAACCGTATCTCGATAATTGACAAGGAGTCCGTCCGATTTGCGCACCACTAAGCCCCGCGTGGACGATTGCTCGTAAGTCATCGCGATCGACCCGTGATACAGCGGCCAGCTTGCCCCGTAGCCAGGATAAAACTCATCGTAATTCTCTTTGGTAAACCAATTAAAACCGAACTGATCAAACCACTTTGCGTTATTGCGTCCGAACCATTCCAAGCTGTCGCGCTGCGTTCGAGTGATGAAGGGATTATAGGGATCGGCTTCGGGCGCGAAGTAATAGGTTGCATCCGAACCCATCTCATGAAGGTCGGTAAACACCAGCGGAAACCATTGCTGAACAGCCTTCAAACGGCCTCTCGTTTCAGGCTGAGTCATGGCGAACCAGTCGCGATTCATGTCGAAATAATAGTGGTTGGTGCGGCCGCCGGGCCAGGGTTCGTTATGCTCCGCCGCGAGTTGGTTCGGATCGGGCTGCAGCCCTTCGGCGACTTCGAAATTGTGGACGAACCGGTCGCGGCCATCTGGGTTTTGCAGCGGATCGATCAGCACCACTACCTTCGCCAGAATGTCGTCGACGACTTTGTCGTTCCGGGAAGCCAGGAGATGATAAGCCATCTGCAGCGCCGCGTCGGGCGATGAGATCTCATTGCCATGGACCCCGTAGGCGAGCCAAATCACGGCAGGCAGATCGGCAATCAGTTTACGTGCATCGGGGTCCGACGTTCTGCGCGGGTCGGCAAGCGCTTGCATGCCCGACTTGATCGCCTCCAGGCGCTGCAGATTGGCTTCGGAACCGATGGCCGCGTAGACCAGCCTTCGGCCTTCCCAAGTCTTCGCGTACTCAAACACTTTCATGCGAGTGGGAGCAGCCGCGGCGAGCGCCTCCATGTAGCGGACGATCTCGGTGTGCGGTGCAATCCGGTTCCCTGGATCGTGCCCAAGCACCTGCTGCTCGGTGGGAATTGCAGGATCGTATGTTGCCCCAGGCCAATATTCAAAACGCGGCGCGGCATTGAGAAATGCAACAGATCCGCATAAGAAAGCGAATACTTTCATAAGCTAGTTAGCATAGCGCAACCCGTTAAAACTGCTACAATTCTGGGATGGACCCGCAATCTCGACAACAAGATCAGATAGACAGGCTTGCCATTGCTGTGAGCGTCTTGACCGATAACGTCGCCAAACTAGACGCGGTTTTGCTTGCTTTGACCGAAAGCGCCATCATCACGGATCAGCGATTCCGAGAGACCGACCAACGGTTTCGCGAGATGTCAGCAGAAACAGATCGGCGGTTTCGCGAGACCGACGAACGCATTGGAAAACTAGTCAGCGCAATCGGCCAATTCATTCCAAACCGATGATAGACCAGAACTAAAATGCGCTCGAAATTCCTAGTGCTCGCGGTCATTGCAGCCCTACTAGCTGGCGCGGCAAACTCGAACTCCACCGCCAAAGCTACCCGTGGAACGTTCCTCAAGACCATGCGTCTTGCCGGACAAACCTCCGCCCGCAACTTCGTCAACATCAACGCGCCAACTCCAAAAGGGCCCGAATCGAATCGATCACTCATCCTGCTAAAACTCGTAAAACCCGGAGCTTTCGTAAAAAAGGGAGAGTTGATCGCCTCCATCGACGCGCAGTCCACCGCCGATCACGTCGACGACGTGGCCGACATGGTCAAGCAAGCCGACTCCGACATCCGCAAGCGCAAGTCCGAACAACAAATCGAGTGGGAGACTCTGCAACAAACGCTCCGGCAATCAAAATCCGATATGGAGAAGGCCAAGCTCGATGCCAAGACAACCGTCCTGCTCACTGACATTGAGCGCGAACTTCTGGAGCTGAACGCCGAAGAGACCGCCGCGCGATACAAGCAACTGCAGCAGGATCTAGTCTTCCATAAGGCTGGATTCGATGCCGAAATCCGAATTCTGGAATACACCAAGGAGCGCCAGCAGCGACACCACGACAGGCATGCGAACGACTTGAAAAGCTTCACCATTTATTCGCCGTTCACAGGGCTAGCCGTTATGCAGCAGATATTCCGGGGCGGGGAAATGGGCCAAGTCAGAGAGGGCGACCAAGTCTGGCCAGGCATGCTCTTCATGAAAGTGGTCAACACATCCAGCATGCAGGTGGAGGCTAAAGCGAACCAAGCCGAAAGCAGCGATTTGCGCGTGGGCCAGAAAGTGAAGATCGGGCTGGATGCCTTTCCGGGTGTCCAATTCGACGGCCGTATTTATAGCATCGGCGCATTGGCCGCAGGCGGCTGGAACCAGAGCGCGTATGTCCGCAGCGTGCCGGTTAACATCCAAATCGACGGGTCCGACCCTCGTCTGATCCCCGACCTCTCCGCCTCCTGCGACGTAGTGCTCGAAAGCTCTGAAAATGCCGTCAACGTTCCCCTCTCTGCCATTCACGGGGAAAGCGGAAAATTCTCGGTTCTTGTCCGGCGAGGGCAAAGCTTCGAAGAACAGCCGATCACGGTAGGGTTGCGCAACGCGGAATTTGCTTCGGTTCTTTCCGGATTAAAAGCAGGCGAAGAAGTCCGCGTAAACTGAAGGCCTACTTTCGCCGCTTATAGAACGTCTCGCCGCTTTTGTCGCCCACCGCAAGGTTGATCAGAAACAACGCCATGATGCAAACGAGGGTGGCGAGAGTGCCAATCACGAGATAGTCGGCTGGCTTATGAGGTCCAGGCAGCACCCGGGTCAGAATCAGCACCGTAATCGTGAACAACACGGCCAGCCCGCCGCCCAGTGCCAGTTTTGAAGCCATTAATCGTACTTTTCGTAAATGATCTGCTTGCGATTAAATCCGAGCGCTTTCAGTTTCGCACGGACATCGTCCACCATCAACTTCAATCCGCAGATATAAACATCTAGATCGCGCCTTTCGCCGATCGCCTCTAAAACGTGCGCCTGCACATGTCCGGTGCGCCCGGTCCAGCCTGCGTCGGGACGGCTCAGCGTCGGCCAGAAACGAAAATTCGGATGTTTGCGCTCCAGCTCTTCGAACTCGCTCCGATAGAGTATGTTGCCCTCGTACCGAACGCCGAAGACGAGCGTGATCGAGTGCGGATCCCCTTGCCCCAAGTACGCCTGCAGAATCGACCGGTAAGGAGTAACGCCCGTGCCCGTGGCTACCAGCACGCAATCCAAACCCGGATCCCGCAACACGAAATATCCCAGCGGCGCGCTCACTTCTACCGTGTCGCCAGGCGCAAGGCCGAACAGATACGGCGATAGTAATCCGTCATCTACTAGATTGAGACAGATCTCACAGCGGTTGCCACCTGGCGCGCATGCGATGGAGTAAGCTCGTGTAATCTCTTTCCCGCCGATCTCTTGCTTGATTGAGACGAACTGGCCTGGAACGAAGTAAAACTGCTGAACCTCGGCTATCTCAAAACTGAAATGGCGAATTGCGGGAGCGATCTCGCGCGACTCGATGAGCGTGGCCTTCAGCCGACGCCTCCCGCCAAAGCCCCTTTTGCCCGATCAAGCAAGGCTTGCACCAGCGCCGGGTGCCCGTCGAGCGGGGGCGTTATGGTAATGTCCAGGTTTTCGTGCCGCGCACTTGCTTCCTTGACGAGCGCCGGAAGATCGCGGCGCAAGTGGGTCCCTAAAGTAAGGAAGTAGGGAATTACAACGATGCGCTGAACGCCGCGCTCAGCCAGCCTTTCCACCGCGCCAGCCAAATCCGGATGCCCCAGTTCCAGAAAAGCGGGCTCCACCACATGCCCGCCGTCTCTGGCCATCTTTTCGGCAGCCGCGCGAACCGCTTCATTGGCGCTCTCGACGCGAGAACCGTGGCCGAATACAATAAATCCGTTCATAACACGATCAGGGCTGAATCGACTTTCGCTTCTTCTTCAAATCCCTCGAATTGGTTCTGCATGACATGGATGTAAGCGCGGCCTTTCCGCCGACCGTTCATGTAACTTTGCGCCAGCCTCTGTTGCAGCACGAGCGCCCGTAGAATTTCGGAATCCCGGACCCGCTTGGACCCGACTTCTTTTGCGCGAAAATCGGCAATCTCCTCCTGAACACGATCGAAGATCTTAGCTGCATAAGGGTTAACAGGTCGTGATTCGTGATATAGTCCGGCATCCAAAGTCCGATAGGTGCGAGTTAGCCCATCCAGAGCGTCGCGCACGTCCGCGTCCACGACATCCGCCGTTTTCACGATCGCACGGTTTAACGCATAGGCAATGAAAACGGTAAGTGCTTCGTGCGAAAGCAGGAACTCCTCGGAACGCAATAGCTCTTGTTTCGATAGGTTGTCTACCGGGAGATACCGCTCGTGCTTTCGGGCGTCAATCAAGTACGGGCATGTAAGCGGGCAAGTGATGGTAACTTCGCGTTCGTTTCCGCAGCAGATCGAACAGATGTCCCCCTGCACTCCCGGACAGTACCGGCGTGGAGGGCGCTTATCGCAGATTTTACATTTCATGGAGCCCGGCGGCGCACCCGTTAGTTCCAGCGTATCATTGAGTTGATGTTACGCACCGATTTGCATATCAAGGTTCTGCTGGAGCATGGAGATGACGAAAATCCTCAGAAACTAGCTTTGGAAATTTGTCGGCAGTTGCTGAAAATTTACTCGGTTCGCGCCGCCGAGGTCTCTAACGTGATCACGGAAAATTAGCCTATTCCTTGGGACGGCAGGCCTGAACGCAGCCGGACGATGGACCGCCGAATGCAGGAGATTCCACGAAGCATGGAAGCAGGGATCCGGGCCGGTCGCGGCTCGATTGACAGGAGAACACAAATGGCAACGATGAACCTAACCAAGACAGTAGTGGGTGTCTTCGAGCAAGTGAGCGACGCCAAGAGCGTAGTTCACGAGTTGGAGGGAGCTGGATTTTCGCGAGATGACATAAGTATCATCGCAAACAAGAACGTCAGCAGCAGCGAAGGCGACCCCGCAATCACCACGGAAACGGGATCCACCATGGCTACCGACGCCGGGATCGGCGCGGCACTCGGCGGGGTGGGCGGGCTGCTACTCAGCTTTGCAGGGCTGGCGATTCCCGGCATTGGTCCGGTGCTCGCGGCTGGACCGATCATCGCCGCTTTGAGCGGAGCTGGCATCGGGGCTGTAGCTGGCGGAATGATCGGCGCTCTAACCGAGTCGGGTGTTCCGGAGGAAGAAGCCCACTACTATGCCGAGGGTGTCCGGCGAGGGCATGTGCTGGTGACTGTGCGAACGGATGACTCGCTGGCCGAGCGAGCGCGGGAGGTAATGGACAGCCACGGGGCCGTCGATGTCGAGGGACGGGTGAGCAACTGGAAGGATCGCGGCTGGCGGAACTCTAGCCCAGGTTCGGAGCCGCTATCAGCCGACGAACTCCGTAGAGAGCGAGAGTATAATTCTGCGTCGAGTCGCCAAGCCGGCGAATGGACCCGTGAGGCTCACGATATCAGTCAGACACCCAAGACGGTGGACCCGGCCGCCGTTCGAGTGGAGGCCGGATTGGACAACGCTATGGAGAGCGCAGCGCAGTCGGCGAAGCGGATGGCTTCTCGCGTTTACGACCGCGCGCGGTAGGCGCGAGCGCTAGACCCCGAGCAGGGATGGACGGCTCCGACGAGTACTTCATGCGCCAAGCTCTCGAGTTGGCCCGAGAGGCGGGCGAGTCGGGGGAAGTGCCTGTTGGAGCGGTTGTTGTCTGCAAAGGGGTGGTGATTGGCAGGGGGTTTAATAGCCTGATCGCTCACTGCGATCCAACGGCACATGCGGAAATCCTCGCATTGCGCGAAGCTGCTCGGACTCTTGGAAATTACCGCTTTAAAAACTCGACGCTCTATGCGACGCTGGAACCCTGCGTAATGTGCGC
>JANXQZ010000683.1 GCA_025353235.1 Bryobacterales bacterium | reverse complement strand
AGGCTCGGTTGTCGTTTGACCGGTTTCTGCGCCATCACCCGGTGGGAATAACGGTTGCGCGTGGCGATCTTGCCATCAAGGTTGGTTTCGAGCGTCTCGCCGAGGTCCATCCGCGCCGAGTGCGTCATACTGAACAAAGGGCGAGCAGATCCTCCCCGCTGCACGCTTCCTCGAGCACGGCTTGCACCGCGTGCAAACCCATCATTTGAAGAAGCCCTCCATATTTCCGTCACCTGGCCGTCGCGCGAGTCAACTACGCTGCGCCCCCCTCGTCGTAGGTGAGTGTTCCAGCGTAGCCATAAGTACTGCATGGAATCCAATGACCGGTTGGAACTGGTGGGGTTCGCTTCCTCGTGTCTCCAGAGATCTATCCGCTCCTGTGAACCAGCTACCGCCAGGAAATCAACCATCGCGCGAGCACGATCAATTCCCCAACGACGAAAATCGTCCCAAAGATCGTCTTGTTGCGTCGCGCCAACCAGAGCGGCAGGTAGATGTCAAAGTTATCCGTGCGCTCCTCTGTGTAGCGACCTGCCAGATCAGTCAACGGGCAACGGCCCCGGTTAACGGCGAGGACCGTGCACTCACCGAGTACCACCCCAGTCAGGACGGCTGCGGCTAGAAACTGACGCCGGGCACCAGCGAAGGGAATGGCCACGATGCATCCGGCGAAGACGAGCCAAATCGCCGTGTGCAAAAGCTTTATCCCTACCAGGACGGGAATTCGTTCCGATTTGGGTTTCAGGAGAAATTCCAGATTAGATCACTCATCGATTCGAGGCGGGTTCCATTGCAGCGTCTCGTTCGAAACACTTTTTTCAACGCAGCGACGCGCCAAATCATATACATCATCACGTAAGTCGTTACTATCCCGCTCCCGCTATCAACATGCCAACCATGCTCAACCCCATGCCACCGACTGGGCTCTGTAGAGCGATTTTTCGCATACGGCGCCCGATATGAATCAATTCATCCACCTTGCGGAGTGAAGCTTCCAAGACAACAGCATCTGCGGCCTCGGCCGTGACATCGCTGTTTTGGCCAAAAGCGATCCCCACCGTGGCCGCTTGCATGGCCGGAGCGTCAATTGATGCCGTCTCCCACGAATAGCGTCGGCGCGCGCTTGGCCTCTTGCCTTACGATTGCGACTTTCTCTTCCGGGCTCTTGCCAAACAGCGCTTCGGTGATACCGACCTGGCCCGCCAGATATCGCACTTCCGCCTCGCGGTCGCCTGACAG
>JANXQZ010000658.1 GCA_025353235.1 Bryobacterales bacterium | reverse complement strand
CTGCTGATCTGCGGAATTTGTTTGCGCAGGGCTACCTGGGATTCCCCACGCCCGATGCTCGCCGTCTGCTGCTGATGCAATCGCCTCGCGCTCTGCGTGGCGGACTTAGTTTTATCTTCTGAGAGTATCCTAACTTGAGAGCGCTAGATATCGTAATACAAAGCAAACTCATACGGGTGCGGACGCAAGCGAATCGCATCTGACTCGTTCTTTCGCTTGTAACTCAC
Source organism: Bryobacterales bacterium (assembly GCA_025353235.1). GTDB lineage: Bacteria > Acidobacteriota > Terriglobia > Bryobacterales > Bryobacteraceae > JANXQZ01. Next base: position 928 of record JANXQZ010000658.1, on the reverse strand, counting down.
GAAAGTCTCTATCAACTCCTCTGTAAAGACATCGCCCTTCAGCAGAAAGCCATGGTCGTCTTCGAGGCAGTTCAGAGCTTCCTCAAGCGACGCTGGCATGGACGGAACATTCTTCATCTCTTCCGGAGAGAGATCGTAAATATCCTTATCGAGCGATTCGCCGGGATCGATTTTATTCAGTACTCCATCCAACCCAGCCATCATCATCGCCGCAAATGCCAAATACGGATTCGCCGACGGATCGGGCGGACGAAACTCCACGCGCTTAGCCTTGGGGCTGGCCGAATACATGGGAATGCGAACCGCGGCGGAACGGTTTCGTCGTGAGTAGGCCAGGTTTACGGGAGCTTCGTAACCAGGCACCAGCCGCTTGTAGCTGTTCGTCGTGGGAGCGATGATCGCCGACAGAGCTCGCGCGTGCTTTAGCAGTCCGCCGATGTACCACAACGCCATCTGGCTCAGCCCGGCGTACATATCTCCGGCGAATAGGGGCGATCCATCTTTCCACAAGCTTTGGTGCGTGTGCATCCCGCTGCCGTTATCCCCGAACAGCGGCTTCGGCATGAAGGTCACGGTCTTGCCGTAGCGAGCGGCCACGTTGCGGATGATGTATTTGTACAGCATCATATTGTCGGCCGACTTCACCAGCGTGTCGAAGCGCTGATCAATCTCGCACTGGCCGCCGGTGGCCACTTCGTGGTGATGGCACTCGATATTCAGTCCGGCCTCGATCATGGTCTCCACCATTTCCGAGCGCAGGTCCTGATAGTGATCGGTGGGAGGCACGGGGAAATAACCTTCCTTGTAGCGCGGGCGATAACCCAGGTTGTCGCCTTCGCGGCCCGAGTTCCAGCGGCCTTCTTCGGCATCGATGAAATAGAAGCCGGAGTGCTGATTCTGATCGAAGCGCACATTATCGAAAATGAAG
>JANXQZ010000628.1 GCA_025353235.1 Bryobacterales bacterium | reverse complement strand
CTGGACGAAAAGCATACCGCCGACTTTGGCACGCGCTGCTTGCTCGCCCGCCGGATGGTGGAGCGCGGCGTTCGTTTCGTCCAGATCTATTCTGGAGGCGGCCCGGTCAGCATGCAGTGGGACGCTCACAAGGACCTGGTCGAGAATCATGAGAAGATGTGCCGCTTCACCGATCAGCCAGTCGCAGCCCTTCTGAAAGATCTGAAGCAGCGCGGCTTGCTCGATTCCACGCTGGTCATCTGGGGCAGCGAGTTCGGACGCCTGCCGATGTCTCAAAGCGGGAACGGCCGCGACCACAATCCGCACGGGTTCACCATGTGGTTTGCCGGCGGGGGCGTCAAAGGCGGACAGTCGGTCGGCGACACCGATGAACTCGGCCTGCGCGCAGTGGAGGGCTCTCGCTTCCACATGCGGGATTTCCACGCCACCATCCTGCACGCGCTCGGCCTCGAGCAGAACCAACTCACCTACCTCCACAACGGCCGCAACGAGAAACTTACCGACTTCGGCGGCAACGTGATCAGGAAGGTGTTCGCGTAAGTGCGGGCTCGGCTCGAGCGGTATTTCCAATTTTCCGAACTGAACACGAACTGGCGAACGGAGATTCTGGCCGGAATCACTACCTTCGTCACGATGGCGTATATCATCTTCGTGAACCCGTCCATCCTGCATGAAACGGGTATGCCCATCGCCGCAGTCACAGCAGCCACCTGCTTGTGCGCCGCATTCGGCAGCCTCATGATGGGTGCCTTCGCCCGCTATCCGATCGCGCTCGCGCCGGGCATGGGACTCAATGCTTATTTCACATACTCGGTGGTGCAGGGCATGGGCGTTCCTTGGGAGACCGCACTCGGGGCCGTGTTCCTTTCAGGCGTGGCGTTCGTAATTCTTACCCTGATCGGGGTGCGGCAGATGATCGTTTCGGCTATCCCGTTCGAGCTGTATTCGGCGGTCGCGGCGGGCATTGGACTCTTCATTGCGTTCATCGGATTTCGGAACTCGGGGATCATCGTAGCCAGCCCCGCAACCCTGGTCACGATGGGAAATTTCCGCAATCCGAATACGCTTCTTTCCATCTTTGGGCTGCTGCTGATAGCGGCGTTGCTAGCCTGGGAGGTGCGAGCAGCCATCTTGATCGGCGTACTGGGGACCACAGCGGTGGGCGCAATTTTTGGCTTGCTGCACTGGCAGCCGCAGAGCTATTCGCTGGCCGACATTACAGCTACAGCTTGGAAACTCGACATTCGCGCAGCGCTTGGAATCGGGTTCTTCGAGATTATCTTCGTGTTCCTGTTTGTCGACTTGTTCGATAACTTGGGAACGCTGGTGGCGGTGGGAAAGCGGGCCGGCCTCTTCAATGAGGCGCACCAGATCCCGCGCATGAACCGAATATTGCTCTCGGACGCTTCGGCCACCATTGTTGGGTCGCTGGCCGGAACCTCCACGGTGGTGAGCTATATCGAGAGCGCGGCGGGCGTAGTGGCTGGCGGCCGTTCGGGCGTGACCGCGATTGTTGTGGGCCTCCTGTTCATCGTTGCATTGTTCATCGCGCCTATTGTCGGGGGAGTTCCCGCAGCCGCCACTGCCCCGGCGCTGATCGTGGTGGGTTCGTTTATGCTTTCCCAAGTGGTCGAGATCCCGTGGTCGAATCCAGTGGTTGCAATCCCGGCATTTCTCACGATTATGGCGATCCCGCTCACGTTCAGCATTGCCAACGGGCTCGCATTTGGGTTCGTTTCGTACACGGTGCTCAAAGTGGCTCGCGGCCAGTTCCGCGAAATCAACTGGCTCATGTATATACTGACAGCGCTGTTCGTCCTGCGCTTCTTCTACTTAGGCGTTGGCTGAATGGTGACTAAATTGCTCCACCTTGGGCATGGCTACGTCGGTTTGGAAAGGACATCTCAGCTTTGGACTCGTTTCTATCCCAGTCCGGCTGTTCAAAGCCGCCCGGGCAGAAAAGATCAGCTTTCGCCAGTTGCGCAAGGTAGAGCCCCAGCCGATCCATGAGGTGAAGCGCGTTGATCAGGACCCTGAGCCGGAACCGGAATCGGAACCCGAGACGTATGCACCCGTTCACCAAGTGCCGCGCACTGACGTGGTGAAGGGTTTCGAATACGAGAAGGACCACTTCGCGGTGATCAAAAACGAAGAGCTCAAACAAATTGAAGCGAAAACCGGAACCGAGATGCAGATCCTGGAGTTCGTCCAGCTTGCCGAAATCGATCCGATTTATTTTGAAACCTCGTACTACATGGCTCCGGACGATGCCGGCCAGAAGGCCTATGCGCTGCTGTTTCAAACCATGCGAGATGCCGGTTCGGTTGCTCTCGCGGAAGTCGCTATGCACCGCCGGGAACACGTTGTAGTGGTGCGTCCCGGAGAGCATGGGTTAATCGCCCACACAATGTTTTATGCGAACGAGATACGCGCCGATCAGGAATATCGGGCCGACACTAGCCAGGTGAATGCCAAAGAGCTGCAACTTGCCAAGCAGCTTGTTGGATCGCTGGCAGCTCCTTTCGAGCCCGCCAAATATAAAGACAAGTACCGCGAAAAGCTGCAAGCGATGATCGATGCCCGGGTTCAGGGACGCGAGATCGCTGAAGAGCCCCCCGCGCGCAAAGCCGCAGAAGTGGTAGACATTATGGACGCGTTGCGGAACAGCCTGAAGATGGCTAAGAAGCCGGTGGCGAGCGTGCCGTCAAAGCGCAAACGTGCCAGCGGATCGTAAAAACTCTAAGAACTGGACAGCCGTCTTATCGAGATTCTCGATGCTGCCTCCGCCCTTTAACACTGCGCACATTTCGTAGGCCACCGGACCTCGATATTTAATACTGCGAAGCCCCTGAAAAAAGCTCTCGTAGTCTACTTCGCCTGAACCTACGCGTACCGCCCGAGTGAGCGGCGGTTCTTCGGGCACATAGTTGACTCGTTCGGGATCATAGCGGAATCGCGGTTGGACCACATAATCCGCCACGGTCGTAAACGCCAGCCATCGGCCCAGCATCTCCACCGCTCTCACCATCTCATCGCCGCGCACGCCTTGCAGATGAGGAGCCCAGGCATCGAAAGCGCATTTGAGGTTGGGCTCATCCACTTCTTCGAGCAACCAGGCAAGCTGTTTATGATGGCAAGCCAGATCATGGTGATTTTGCAGAATAAGATCTACTCCGTGCCGCGCAGCTTCCAGAGCGGCAAGGTGCAGGCCCTTCACCAGCTCGCCATACTGCGCGTCGTACCCCGCTCCCAGCCGCGAGTAGCCCGTAAAGATGCGCAGGCGGCTTGTTCCGAGATCCTTCGCCAGTTGAGCCAGCACGCCCACATACGCCGCATTCATTTCGGCGGAGGGAATGCCTGGACGGTCCATGCCAGCGGTGAAATCGGTGTAGCCCATCAACGCCGAGAGCGAAAGTCCCAAGTGCTCCATACGCGTGCGAAGATGCGCGCGCTTTTCCGGAGAGTAATCGAGAGGCGAGACATGGGGCCGCTTTGCAACTAGGGCCACGCTTGAAAAACCAAGTGCAACTGCCTTGTCCAGGAAGCTGTCCACATCCAGCAGCGCATGTCCGGGCCACGCTCCGGCGTAACTGACGGAATGCAGAACAGGAATGTAAGGGGATTCAATCGGCATGGTCAGATTCATCATACGGCACGCTTACATTTTCAGACAAAACTCACCCTAAATTTCTGCAATCGTTTGGGACATTTGTTGCGTCTTAACCAGTGAAAAGGAGATCAAACACAATGAACATTCAACCCAAACCCGCGCCAGCAAGGGAATCCACGGGCTTCTTGCATTGCCCCATCTGCACGCACACGGTTCAAGGCACAGTGATGACCCAGGGCCGCACCAGCAAAGTGAAACCCGGGCAGAAGTGCCCCCGCTGCTCGGCTACTCTGGATCCGGCATACATTCTGCGCTACGATCGCGCCGCATAATAACCGAGACCCGTGCTAATCTAAACGCAGATGAAGAGGAAGCCGCTACCCATCGAGCCTGTGATCGACAAGAAGATTCTGGAAAGCGCGAAGAAAGCTATCCAGAGCGACACGATTGTTCGTATTGAGAAGTGCGCGGTATGTTCCTCCCCATGCGCTCCAAACTCTACCGAGGGTCTATGCTGGGTGTGCCGTCGCCTGAAGATCAGCGCTTGGAAAGATTCAGAGCAACAAGCCGCTCAAGAATAGACCGGTCGATCTCTCCACCACTTACCCCATCTTAGGTTGATCCGGATTGTCCGCCTGCGCTGAATCTGCCTGGTTTGTGGGGCAGCCAATCCTGGCTGCAGCCGCCTTTCAAGGCGGCTAGACACGCCAGAAAGCGTGTCCGCAGGCACGATTGCCGCCCTCTTTCTCTCTGCTTGCTTGTCCCCGTCAAAGTATGGCCTCCACCAGTCGCTCAGAGTCGTGTCGGCCTGGTTTGCAATTTGCATGCGGTGAAGCAACGCTCAAGAATAAAGCGGTCTCCCTACCCCGCGCGTCTGGGCCTGTTCGAAAACAAATCCTCCCACAGCCACATCTTCCAAACCCACTCCAACCGACTTAAAAATCGTAATCGCAGCCGGATCGTACTCTTTAAACAACGTCTGAAGCTCCACCACATTGCGCCAGCTTTCCGCCATAATCAAATCGCCCGCCTCAATCTTCGCCTGCTCTAGCGAATCCACCGCAACCACCTTAGCCCTTTTCACCAGCGCGCTAGGAAGTTCGCGCCGATTCGCAATGTTCGAGCCCATCGCGTTGATGTGAACGCCAGCTTCGACCCACCTATTGTCCAAGACCGGATCCTTCGCATTTGTCGCAGTAGACACGATGTGCGCTCCCCGGACCGCCGCCTCAGCCGACTCGGCCGCCACAGCTCCGCACTCCGCAGCGCACTTCCCGCGTTTCTCCGCGTCGCGGCTCCACAGGCGAACTTCTCGAATGTGCCGCACGCACCGAATCGCCTCAATTTGCGCCCGCGCCTGAAAGCCGCTCCCAATCACGCCCAGAATGGAAGCATCCGGGTTAGCCATCAAATCCGTTGCGTACCCGCTCGCCGCGCCCGTACGGATCTGCCCTAAATAATTCGCCTGCATCAAAGCAAGCGGATTCGCCGTCTCCGCGTCGTAAAGAGCGAACAAGAAGTGAGCGCCATGCTTGGGATTTGTCGCGTAGATCTTAGTCCCGAAATAGTTGCCGCAAGCTCCCGCCAAACTGTGCAACACTGAACCGGTTGGCAAAGTCAATCTCCGGCGCGGCTGGTTCTGAGCTTCTCCCTTGCCTAGCTCCTCGAACGCCACGCGCATCAGGCGAATGGCTTCCGTCATGGGAAGGAGCTCCCGTACTGCGGTCTCGGTCAAGAACAGCATGCTTACAGATATACCGGATCGCGCTTCTCCGGATTCATTCCAAGCTCCTGCAGAGCGGCTGCGGCTCGCTGTGCGTCAAACTTGCCCTCTCGCGCCAGCTTCGACAAAGCCGCTGCCGCAATGGCCTCTGCCCCGTTTTCGAAGAACGTGCGCAGATACTCGCGGCTCTCGCTCCGTCCAAAGCCGTCCGTTCCAAGCGACACCATCCTGCCAGGTAGCCATGGTGCGATCTGGTCCGGGACCACCTTCATATAGTCGGTCGATGCGACAATCGAACCTTCCACTCCCTCAAGCGCGGTTACAACGTACGGCTTCCGTTCGGGTTCGGTCGGATGCAGACGATTCCAGCGCTCCACTTCCAGCGCGTCCCGGCGCAGCTCGTTGTAGCTGGTCACGCTCCAAACATCGGCGTGGACCCCATACTTCTCCGCCAGAATCTTCTGCGCTCGAAGCGCTTCGTTCAGGATCGGCCCGCTGCCAAAGAGCTGAATCTGAGCGTTGCCGCCCTCGGCTTGCTGATAGCGATAAATACCTCGCAAGATCCCATCATGGATGCCTTCCGGCATAGCAGGCTGCGCGTAATTTTCGTTATAAACGGTCAGGTAGTAGAAGCGATCTTCCATCTCCTGATACATGCGGCGGATGCCATCCTGAACAATCACTGCAATCTCGTAAGCATAAGCCGGATCGTACGAGTGACAAGTAGGAACCGTGCTCGCGAGTACCAGACTGTGCCCATCCTGATGCTGCAGGCCCTCGCCGGAAAGCGTGGTGCGCCCTGCCGTGCCGCCCATCAGGAAGCCCTTCCCGCGAGAATCGGCGAACGCCCAGATGAGATCCCCAATTCGCTGGAACCCGAACATCGAGTAATAAGTAAAGAACGGAATCATCGGCACGCCGTAGTTGGCGTAAGCCGTACCCGCCGCCGTGAACGAGGACATAGACCCCGCCTCGGTGATCCCTTCCTCCAGAATCTGCCCGTTCTTCGCTTCCTTGTAGAACAGGAACATGTCCGAATCTACTGGCGTGTAAAGCTGGCCCTGGCTTGCGTAGATTCCGAATTGCCGGAACATGGATTCCATGCCAAAGGTACGAGCTTCATCCGGAACAATGGGCACGATAAATTTGCCAAGTTCCGGATCCTTCAACAGGTGCAGCAGGACTCGAACGTATGCCATGGTGGTGGACACTTCACGTCCGGCTGACCCTTGCAGCGACTCGGAAAAACTCTCGAGCGCGGGAGCTTTGATTGTAATCGCCTTTACGTGACGAGCCGGCACCGAACCGCCCAGCGCGCGCGAACGCTCCTTGATGTAGGCCAACTCCGGGCTGTCGTCCGCAGGTCTGAAAAACGAGGGGCCGTGGACGAAACTCTCCGGCACCGGAACGCTGAACCGCCGTCGCACGTACTCCATCTCTTCTTCGTTCAGCTTCTTCTGCTGATGGGTGACGTTGCGGCCTTCGCCAGCCTCGCCCAAGCCGTAACCCTTAATCGTTTTCGCCAGGATTACCGTGGGCCGGCCCGTAGTTTCCACCGCCCGCTTGTAAGCGTTATACACCTTCTTTGGATCATGCCCCCCTCGCCGCAAGCTGCCGATTTGCTCGTCGTTGAGATGTTCCACCAGCTTTAACAATTCGGGATATTTGCCAAAAAATTCTCGCCGGACATACGCGCCGCCCTTGGCCTTGTAACTCTGGAACTCGCCGTCGACGCATTCGTGCATGCGTTGAAGCAGCAGGCCGGATTGGTCTCGCGCAAAAAGATCGTCCCAGGAATCGCCCCAAAGCACTTTCAGCACCTGCCAGCCTGCACCACGAAATGCTGCCTCTAGCTCCTGGATGATGTGACCGTTGCCCCGCACAGGTCCGTCCAGCCGCTGGAGATTGCAATTGACCACGAAGATCAGGTTGTCGAGTTTCTCCCGCGATGCCAGCGTCAGAGCGCCTAGCGATTCGGGCTCGTCGGTCTCGCCATCTCCGAGGAACGCCCAGACGTGGCGCCCGGTGGCAGGAACGATTCCTCGATTTTCCAGATAGCGCATGAAGCGCGCTTGATAGATTGCGTTGATCGGCCCCAAGCCCATAGAAACGGTCGGGAATTGCCAGAAGTCGGGCATCAGCCAGGGATGAGGATAGGAAGAAAGGCCCGGATGATCCCGCAGTTCGTGGCGAAAATTCTTAAGATGCTCTTCACTGAGACGGCCTTCGAGAAACGCTCGAGCATAAACACCCGGCGACGCATGGCCCTGGAAGTAAACAAAATCCCCGGGCTGATCTCCGAAACTGCCCTGGAAAAAATGATTGAGACCGACTTCGGCCAGCGTGGCGAGGGACGCGTAAGTAGAAATGTGTCCGCCGATGCCGTTATCGTACTTGTTGGCGCGCACCACCATGGCCATAGCGTTCCAGCGCACCAGGCTTTTGATCTGGCGTTCAATGGCCCGATTTCCAGGGTAAGGAACTTCTTCTTCAACCGGGATCGTGTTGATATAGGGTGTGTTGAGGCCGGGCGAAGCAGTCACGCCGAAGCTGGCGGCACGGCTGAGCAGGGTTTCGAGCATGAAGCTGGCACGATGGGTGCCTGCTTCGTCGATAATTTGGTCCAGCGCTTCAAGCCATTCGGCCGTTTCCTGGGGATTTATGTCCTGTCGGACGCTTGGTTCAAGTTTAGTTTCGATCATGATACGGGATCTTTAATAAAGATAACATCCGTCGCTTTTGGAAAGAGCGTAGCGCGACCCCCTTCCAGTCCCTCGCAGCATTGGAGTCATAAGTTTTAGCATTTGTGCAGCCTGGAGTACCCCGCCGGATGG
>JANXQZ010000623.1 GCA_025353235.1 Bryobacterales bacterium | reverse complement strand
CGGGGAAGGGAAGCGCCTTCCATGCCGTGGAGGCTGAGAATCAACTGCTCTGGGGCGCCGGGGACCGCATCGTTTTCCCGTGGGAGAAATCTGGCTGGGCGCACTTGTACTCCGTCTCCACTCGCGGCGACACACCTACCGAGATCAGCGGCGGCGGCGAGTACGAGGTAGAGCAAGCAGCGCTAAGCCACGATCGCAAGAGCGTTCTGTTCGCCTCCAATCAGGGCGACATCGATCGACGGCACATCATGCGCGTTTCCGTGCTGGGCGAAGGAGCCTCGAAGCTAACCAGCGGCACAGGCATTGAGTGGGCCCCGGTGGAACTCAGCGACGGCAAGGGCGTTGCAATGTTCCGCTCCGACTACAAGACTCCAGCGCATGCGAGTATTCTGTCTGCCTCCAGTAAGGTCGCCTCCGATCTAGCGCCAGAGACGATGTCGGCCGAGTTCCCTGGCAATGCCATGGTGCAACCGCAAGCGGTGATGGTGACCGCTGCGGACGGGATGCCCATCCACGCGCAACTATTTTTGCCGCCCGATATGAAGCCAGGCGACCATAGGCCGGCCATGATCTTCTTCCATGGTGGGTCACGACGCCAGATGCTGCTGGGGTTCCATTATCGGCCCTACTATCACAATGCTTATGCGATGAATCAGTATCTGGCCAGCCTCGGTTATATCGTACTGGCAGTTAATTATAGGAGCGGCATTGGATATGGACTCGATTTCCGCGAGGCCTTGAACTACGGCGCGACCGGAGCAAGCGAGTTCAACGACGTGCTCGGCGCGGGGCTGTATCTGAAGAACCGATCCGACGTGGACGGCAAGCGCATCGGGCTCTGGGGTGGCTCCTATGGCGGCTACTTGACGGCGCTGGGACTCTCGCGCGCCTCCGACCTTTTCGCGGCGGGCGTGGACTTCCACGGAGTCCATGACTGGAACAACGTGATCCGAAATTTCGTTGGCGCATACGATCCAAATAAGGATCCGAGTGCCGCGCGCATCGCATTTGAGT
>JANXQZ010000621.1 GCA_025353235.1 Bryobacterales bacterium | reverse complement strand
ATTTCTTTGCTTTGCAGAACTGGGCCGGTTGTAACTGTTTGGGCCTGTATTTGGCGCAACATACAAAGGCTGAGAAGCAGGGCAGCAAGAACGCAGGCGTGTCTCATCCGGTATCTGTAGTGTAACATGAAATCAGTAAGGAGACTCCCGCCAATTCCACTCAATAGCAGTACCCTTCCCACTCCCGCAAATCAGTCTTTCGACACTCGGGCCTGGCTGGTAGCAGCGCGCGCTGCTGAATCGAAGAAAGCCACCGACATTATCGTGCTCGATCTCCGGGAGATTACCTCGTTCGCCGATTATTTTGTGATTTGCACCGGAAGCAATCCCCGACAGATCCAGGCCATTAGCGAAGAGGTAGGCCAGCAACTCGGCGAACTCGGTAAATATCCCATCAGCCTCGAAGGCTACGACAACGCGGACTGGATCCTCGCCGATTACGGGGACTATCTGGTGCATATCTTTTCGGAGAAGGCTCGAGCGTACTATGATCTTGCTCGTCTATGGCGGCATGCCCGCGATGTCCAGATTCCGCAGGAGTAGGCACTCAGCCGCCGATTCGCAAGCTTCCCCACACCAACCGAAAAAGAAGTACAATCAGTCCTTCAATACCCGAATAGGAGAAGACTTGTGATGAACAGTCCATGGGAGCAGTCCGAGCCGAACGGCAAGGGTGCTTATACCGCCGATGTGCTGACGCATGCGAGCGCGTCCGAGGCCCCTCATGAAGCGGAGCAACCGCCAGTCCCCGCCCCAACGGCGGAACCGTCACCGACCGTTGCACCGGTGGCCGAAATGGTTGCAGCGCAGAGCGGCAAGGCTGCGGGAGATGCGGGCAACGACAATATCGATAAGATCCGGGACATCCTGTTCGGCGGACACATGCGGGATTACGATTCCCGCTTCGCGCGTTTGGAGCAGACGCTGATTAAGGAGTCCGCCGAAATCCGCGAGAGCGCGCGGAAAACGGTGGAACGTCTGGAAGGATATGTAAAACAGGAGTTGGAGGCTTTGCACGTCCGGTTTAAGACCGAACGAGACGAGCGAGCCGCTTCCCTGAGTGCAATCTCGCGAGAACTGCAGGAAGCTGGCGAGGGCCTCTTTAAACGGATCGCCGAAGTAGACGATCATGCCACTGGAGTCCACCATGAGCTCCGCGAGCAGATTCTCCAGCATGGACGCTATCTCACAGATCAGATTCAGACCAAGGAACGGGAGATGGCCGCGTTGCTGGAGCAGCGATTCCAGGAACTGCGGAAGGATAAGACGGACAAGGCCGCTCTATCCGCCCTGTTCAGCGAAGTGGCCATGCGGCTGAACAACGAATTTCATCTGCCAGGGCCTGACCATTAAATTCCGGAGCTGTGCGCCCCGCTGCAATGGAACAAGATAAAAAGGCGAATGGGAATTCGTCCGTCGGCGCCTACGCGGAACTACGCCAGCTCCTGATAGGTCCGGAGCGCGAGAGCATCGCCACGCTTCAGCGACACCTGGAACAACCCGAGGTGCGTGCTGCCGACGTCAGTGAAGTCTTGCCTGCGGCGTTGCGGCTGCGCGCGAATCGCCCAGGCGCTTTGCCTCAGGCAATGCACCCGATGGTCGAGGAGGCCATCCGCGCTTCGATACGCCGCGATCCGGAGATCTTGGCGAAAGCTCTGTTTCCGTTGGTAGGCTCCGCTGTTCGAAGGGCGGTGAGCGGGGCTCTCCACAACATGATGCAGACTCTGAACCAAGTATTGGAACAGAGTTTAAGCTTTCGCAGCTTGAAATGGCGAGCTGAAGCGTTTCGGTCAGGCAAATCATTCGCCGAAATCGCACTCGTCCGCAGCAAGTTGTACCGGGTGGAGCGGGTATTCTTGATCCATGAAAAGACCGGTTTGCTTCTGCAACAGCGCGCGGCCGAGTCGATCGCGGGCCGCGATCCTGAAATAGTTTCCGGCATGGTGACCTCGATCCAGGATTACGTCCGCGATTCCTTCGGAGCACAGCCCGATCGGGATCTGGAGACCCTGCGTCTAGACCATGCCGACGTGTGGATTCAACATGGGCCCAAGGCGCTTCTCGCGTCGGTGATTCGGGGCACTCCGCCGCGCGGTTTGCGATCGGTTTTCCAAAGCGCGATCCAGGAGATTTGCTCCAAGAAAGAGCGGGAACTGGACCGCTTTGCAGGCGATACCGGTCCGTTTGTTTCCTGTCAGGATCAGTTGCGGAGTCTCTGCTTTTTAGGGCAAGGGTCGCCCAAACCACCGCGCCTTGCTTGGCTGGGGTGGGTGGCCGTGTGTCTGGCTCTCATCGCCTTCGCGGTGGGAATCTACTTTGGGCGCGCTAGCATTTTGCGCTGGGAGTCCTACATGGAAACACTTCAGAGGCAACCTGGAATTGTTGTGACATCCGTCCGAAAGCAAGACGGCAAACACTTTATCGCGGGCCTGCGCGATCCAATGGCAGCCGACCCAGCCGCGCTCTTAGAAGGAACCGGCGTTGATCCCAGCAGTGTGCGATTCCACTGGGAACTTTACCATTCCCTGCAACCCGCTTTCGAGGCTGCCCGCCAATTGAATAACGAAAAGCTATTGATTGAGGCTCGGACCATTTTGTTCCCGGCGGGTGCCGCGAAGCTTTCAACGCAGGAAATGGGAGAGATCGACCTAATCGCGCGTCGCGGAATGGCTTCGATCGAGACAGCCCGAAAGATCGAAAAATCGATCTTGCTGGAGGTAATCGGCCACGGCGATACGGGTGGTTCGGGCGAGCAGGATAGGAAGCTGGCAATAGCAAGGGCTGAAGGAGTGCGGCTTGCGCTGCTGGGGGTGGGAGTGCCTTCCGGCCAATTGTCGGCGCGCACTTCCAATGAATCTGACGGCGCTCTCCCGGTCAGCAGATTCCAGGATCAGAGTCTGCATCCCGGTGTGACGTTCCGGGTTCTAAATATTCCCAAATAAGGTATTTAGGAAAACGGCTGCGGTTGAGAATTTAGGCCTCGACCGCAGCCCTTGAATTATCCCCGCTGCATGCTCTGAGCGATCTTGGCCAGAGCGACAGCCATAGCGGCTCCGCCCAAAGTTTTCACGATGGCTGGTTGCTGAGCATACATTTCACTCACGCGATCCACGATGGAAGGATCATGCTTCTCAACATGGGTCGCCAAATCCTGAATCTCCTGGGGCGAGACCTGGGCAGCCTGCGCCGGGGTCACTTGCCGATTTGCGCCGCCGCCTAAAATTGAGGACAATCCCGGCATGCTCCCGCTGGCAAGCACGCCCGCGAGAGCTGGACCCGCGCTGGCCAGCAGCGAGTTTAACATTGATGCCTGCTGGCTTCCGCCGGAAGCGCCGAAAAGCTGGCCGGCCAACTGACCGAAAGCGGGGGTCTGATCGGACCGGAAGGCCGCTGCCAAACCGCTTGCGATGGTCGAGAGCGGAGTGTTCTGCGTCATCTGGTCGTAATGCTGTTCCACTTGGCCCGGTTGCGTGACATTACCGCTGGCATACTGCTGTACCAGGCCGCCCACCATATTCATCCAATCCATTCTGTTCTCCTTAGGGACGCTCGGCTCTTAAGCAGCCGGGATTTCCAGTTCCTGCCCAGCTTGGATCAGGTTCGGATTATCGATTCCATTAGCTTCCGCGATTTTCATGTAATGATTCGCGCTTCCATAGAACTGCTGACTGATTTTGCCGAGCGTGTCGCCCGCTTTTACCGTGTACTTTTGACCGCCGCCGGATGGGGCTGCAGCGGCTGCGGCAGCTGGCTGCGGCAGGCTGGAGTCGATGCTCAAGTCGCAAGTGAGGTCGGCGAAGCCCGGGTCGATCGCTTTCACTTGATTCCAAACCGCATTCTTACTCGCCTCGTTCGGCGCCGCCCCTTGGATAAGGAGCTTATTGTCCTGCATATTGACGTGCGATAAGACTACGCCGTGTTGCTTCGCCGTATCTATGACGCTCGCGTACTTTGATTTCAGTTGTTCCAGTTGGTCCATGTGGTTCTCCCTTTTTCTATCTAGATTTTGTTTCAGGTCTAACGTTGTGATGTAACAATCGTTGGCCTCACGACACTAAAGCACTTACGAGGCCAACTTAGTCGCATCACCATACTACAACGGCAGGTTCAGCCTCCTTTGCAACTCCGGAGGGTAATTGTGGCATCCGCACCCCAGCACCGCGACTATGAAGCCGCCGCATCCTATGGGCACGAGGCTCTCAAGCCAGCCCGAGGGCCGCTCGAATTGTTCAGAACGAGCCAGACTCCTTCTACGGCCCCCTCCGGACACAAGCTCCTGGTTCTCGCGATCGATGACGATCGACAGTGTCTGGCATCTCTTTCCGGCGCCTTCAGCCGTTCGGAGATTGAATTTATCGCTGCGAACGATCCGGACGTCGGCTTTGATATCGTGAAAAAGCGGCGACCCCAGGTGGTTCTGCTGGACAGCACGAATCCAGGTCTGTCCGGCATGCGAGCCATGGAACGGATTCTCGAGGTGGATTCTGCGATCAATGTTGTTCTCATGACCGCTCGCTACTCGTCGGACCGGGCGGCCGAAGCCGTTCAGAAAGGCGCATCCGACTATGTGAGTAAGCCGCTTTCCCTAGACAGGCTGCGCGAGCGCATGGCCCGATTCATAAGCGAAGCGCAGCGTCGCGACCGGGCCTGGCTGTTGGACGAACAATTAGCGCAGGCCCATTGCTTTGAAGGGATGATCGGCAGGAGCCCGCTCATGCAGGACGTCTTCGCTCGCGTGGCGCGCTTGGCGCCCCATTTCCGAAGCGCTCTGGTCTCGGGCGCGCCTGGCACGGGAAAGGAGCTGACGGCGAAGGCCATTCATCGGCTCAGCCCTGCCGCGTCGGGACCTTTTATAATTTGCAACTGTTCGTCCACATCGGATGAGGCGGCTCAAAGCGAACTGTTCGGGCACGTAGCGGGGGCGTTTCCAGGCGCTCTGTGCGACAGAAGCGGGATCTTGGAGGCGGCTCATGGAGGCACTCTGTTTCTGGACGAGATCGGCAAACTCCGGCCCAGGACGCAAGGTAAGCTGCTGCGCGCCATCCAGAATCAGGAGGTGCAGCGTCTTGGGTCGTCCGCCACTCGTGGGATCAGCGTGCGGGTGATTGCGGGGACGAGTTGCAATCCGCGCTCGATGGTTCGGGCGAAAGAGTTGCGGGCAGACCTGTTTTCGCGGCTATCGATGGCCGAGATTAGACTGCCTTCGCTGCTGGAACGCAAGGAAGACGTTCCGCTGCTTCTTCGACACTATATGGATCATTTCTCGCGGTCGTTCAGCAAACGCATTGACGGCCTGACGCGGCGCGCAGAGATGCTGCTGGCTTGCTATGGTTGGCCGGGAAACGTTCGAGAATTGGAGAATGCGATCGGACATGGCTGCATGATGACGGAATCGGGGCGCATCGATGTCCGAGAGTTGCCCGATCATTTCCATGGCAATCCGGCTTGGACTGCCCCGCAGGTGGAACTCGTCTCGGTGGGCGAGATTCAACGCTCACATGCGCGGAAGGTTTTGCAGCATCTCGAGGGAGACAAGCTGAAGACGGCTTCGGTGCTAGGGGTCAGCCGGGCGACGTTGTATCGTTTGCTGGCGGCTCCGAAAGCGGCACATGCCTCGCATTAGACACGGCTAAGCGGGTACCACCTGCGTGCTGTGAACCCGAGAAATTGCGCGCACAACTTTACGATAGGGCACCTGCTCAAGCGATTCGAATTGGACCCAGTCGCCGTCCCGCCACGAAGAGTAATTCCAGCGAGCCAGCAGAGCGAGATGCTCCTGCCTCTCCTGCCGTGCCCCCAACACCGGCTGCAAGCTCGCTACCAGTTCGCGCAAACGGCGATCGAGAGATACGTGCGACGTGAGCGGGAACTCGCAAGGCACCTGCCAGCAGCCTTGACAGACAAACCACAGCTTCACGGTATCGGGCGACGAAGCCGTGGTGATTGCCACTCCGAAGAGCCGGTCGATATCGCATGCCAAGTCGTCCCGGAGAGCGAGCAGTTGATTCAGCTTATCCAGCCGCTTGTGCTGGCGCGCGGCTTCTTCAAAATTCATCTCCTCGCTCAGACGTTCCCGCGCTGCCCCGACGGTTTGGATCATGGATCGTCCATTTTGGGTGAGGAACTCCGCCACGCGATTTACCTCGCTGCGGTACTCTTCGGCGTGCACCACCTCCTGACAGGGGCGCAGGCACATGTTCATCTCGCCGTAGATGCAGCCGGGATGCTCTGGACGAGGCGCGAGATCATCTTGGCAGCGACGAATCTGAAATAGGTCCAGCATCTGCGTTTCGAATTGGTCGGCTGCGGCCCTCGTGCGGAAGGGACCGTAATTTAACGACGCGCTGGCTCCTAGCCGGGCCGTTACTTGCGTGCGCGGGAATGTGTTGGCCAGCAGCAGCCGCACGTAAGTGGGCATTCGCAGCTTGAGTACCTTCAAGTACGAATCCGGGTGCTGGCGCTTGGCCAGGTCGTAATAGATTAATCCCGATTCGAAGCGGGATCCGGAGAGCCAGTACTCGATGCGCGTTGCTACGCCGGTCAAATTCAGCCCGCGCCCGGGAGGTGCAGTGCCTGGCAAGACGCGCTGCACGCGTCGGCGAAGCATGCTGGTCTTCGTGAGGTAGGTGGATTGAGCGCCGGCCCACACCACGAAAACAGCCTCCGTGTTGGGCAGCAGCGGGATCTGCTCGTCGAACTGGTGGGCTTCAATGATCGAGGGCGGCGCCAGCATGCAAGCTCTTCCTGCATTGTCTACTAGAATGGATATCGATATGGACACTTCGAGTACTCCCCGCCGAGATTTTCTTAAAGCTTCCAGCGCCGCCGCGCTGACCACGTCCCTCTTCACGGGAAACGTGAAAGGAGCGAACGACAAGGTTAACGCCGCCTACATTGGCATGGGCAAGATGGGGCGATCCAACCTGTCGTATTCAATGAAGCAGGAGAACCTGGTTCCGGTTGCGGTATGCGACATATACCAGAGGAATCTCGACTGGGCGGTGGACATCAGCAAGAAGCAGGCCAAGCCCTATCGCGATTTTCGCGAAGTATTGGCCGACAAATCGATTGACGTGGTATGCATCTCGACACCGGACCACTGGCACGCCTACATGACGGTGGCCGCTTGCAAGGCAGGCAAGGACGTGTACGTCGAAAAGCCGATCTGCACGGTAGTAGATGAAGGCACGAAGATGGTGCAGGCTTCTCGCAAATATAACCGCGTAGTGCAAGCCGGCACGATGCAGCGGTCTGCTAAACATTTTCAGAAGGCGGTTGAAATCGTGCGCAACGGCGACCTGGGTGACATCACGTTTGTGCGCACGTGGAATTACGGGAACGACAAGCCGGAAGGGTTCGGCAACCCGCCCGATACGGAGCCGCCGTCGACGCTTGATTGGGACATGTGGCTGGGTCCCACGCCGATGCGTCCCTACAATGCGAATCGTTTCGGCGTCGATCCGCAGGACCGTTATTTTTCAACCTTTCGCTGGTTCTGGGATTATGCCGGCGGGATGATGACGGATTGGGGCGTTCACTGGCTCGACATCGTGCAGATGGCTTTCAAGGAAGAGATGCCAACTGAGATTACCGCGATGGGAGGCAAGCTTTTCGTGAAGGACAATACGGAAACGCCGGACACAATGCAGGTGACGTACACGTATCCGAGCGGGTTCATCGCGACTTATGAGAGGCGCTCGGCGAATTCGCAATCGATGTTCGGAAAGAATGGCGGAATCTTGTTTTGCGGAACTAAAGGCACAATGTTTCTTGATCGAGGCGGCTACAAGATCGTTCCCGAGATGACAATGGGGCGTTCGTCGCAGCCGGGGCAGCGGCCCGAAATGATCCCGCTGATGGCCGAGGCGGACGTGAAGTCCGAAGACAGCGGCAATTTAAATCACTGGGCGAACTTTCTGGACTGCGTGAAGACTCGGCAGAAACCCATTAGCGATATTGAAGTTTGCAATCGTTCCACCGCGACGTGTCTGCTGGGCAATGTCGCTCTTCGGAGTAAACTGCGGCTGACGTGGGATCAGCAGAAATGGACCACCGAGCAATCTGCAGCACACTCGTTCTTGAAGCGGGAGTATCGGAAACCTTGGAAGCTGGAAGTTTAACGATTTGGGACGTGGCCGCCCAGCAGACGCAGGTGACTGGCCTGGGCGCCGACGACGGCCTTGATTGAAATAGAACGGTCGAACGTTGCAAGCTTCCCGCCCATCTTTACAGCGAGCCCGAGCAGGTAAACGTCGGTAACCTTCTTCGATCCTCCAATCAAGGCCGGGCGGAAGAGTTCGGTATCGAGCAACGAAGCATCTCCGGGCCAGAACTCGTGATCAGGACTGGCGCAAAACGTCCCAAGGCTCTGGACGGCTTCCACCGTTGTTGCCGAAACGGTTGGATAGGCCGGATTAGTGAGCACGCGGATGAACCCGTTCTGCGTGATGGGGCAGGTGGCCCAGCCTCGCTTGCGGTTTGCACCGAACCAATCGTGCGCGGCTGAATGGTAAGGATGGGCCGGATCGAACAGGGCGATGAGCACATTCACATCGAGCAGCGGAGTTCCGCTCATTCCGCGTCCCGCAGTTGATTCACCAGTTCCATGCTGGGTTTCGCTGCTCCGAGCTTGGGCTGAAAGAGGGGAACGCCATTGCGTGTTCTGGCAGCCGATTTGGGTTCCAGCGCTTGTCTGACCAGGAAAGAAATCATTTGCCCCGTGGTTTTTTGCTGTTGGGCGGCTAGTTCCTTGGCGATTTGCAGAACGTCGTCTTCGATATCAAATGTAGTTCGCATGCTTAGAGCATATCGCATCGTGCATCAAACATCAAGAGACCTGATGCGTGATGTGCGCTGGCAGAGTGACCGTGAATTGAGACCCTTTGCCCAGCTGGCTTTCCACGCGAATCGAGCCGCCCATCTGCTCGACCACGTGCTTCACGATGGAGAGGCCAAGCCCGGTTCCGCCCACCGCTCTCGATCGCGCTTTGTCGACGCGGTAAAAGCGTTCGAAGATGCGGGGAACATCATCGGAAGGAATGCCGATGCCGCTGTCTGCGATGGTGATGACGCCTTTGCCGTCTTGGCCGACCTGGGTCTCGATGCGCACTTCACCGTCAAGCCTATTGAATTTGATGGCGTTGTCCAAGAGGTTCACGAAAGCCTGCTCTAGCCGGATCTCGTATCCCAGCACTTCGAAATCCTCGACTGGCCCTGTGAGCAGGCGGACCCCGCGAACTCGGGCGGCGGATTCGACAGTTCGCAGGGCAGACTCAATGGTGGCCCGAATCGATATGCGGCGGGGATGGGCCGCCGGACCGTTCGACTCGAGCTCGGAGATCACGAGAAGATCGGACGCGATGTTGTTCAGACGGATGGCATGAGACAAAATAATTTCGACGAACTTGCGATTGTTCTCCAGGTCTTCCAACGCTCCGTCGAGCAGCGTTTCCGCATAGCCGCGGATGGCAGCCAGGGGCGTGCGGAGTTCGTGCGACACGTTGGCCACGAAGTCTTTCCGCACCCGCTCCAGACGCTCGAGTTCGGTGACGTCGTGCAGGATCGCTAGCGCGCCATGGGCTAGAAGACCGGCCAGCGGCGCGGCTTGCACTTCGAAGGAGTGAGCCTGCGCGCCTCGCAACTGAATGCGCCGCTCCATGGGCTGGTTGGTCTTGAGCACGGTGACAAGGATGTCCCGCAAGGCCGGGTCGCGGGCAAGATCGAGAAGGGGCAATCCTTCGGGTACGGGGATGCGGGCGCCCATCTTGCGCGCGAAAGATTGGTTGCAAAACGTAACGCGCAATTCTTTATCGACAGCGAGCACGCCTTCCACCATGCTGGCGAGAATTGCTTCGCGGCGCGCGCCTTCGAGCTTAAGCTTGGCGAGCAGATCGCGGATCTTGGGGGCTGTCTGCCGGAGAGAAAGAGCGAGCGATCCAAGTTCGTCGGCACCGGCGGGAAGCTCGTCGTCCGGCAATCCCGCGTCGGGAAGGCCTTCGATGTACGTTCGGAGCCGGTCGATTCGCCGAGAGTAGGAGCGCATGAACTGAATCGCGAGTCCAAGCGCAAGCGCCATGCTCAATAAGGTGATGGCGAGCAGGCGCATGCGAAAAGCTGCATTGCTGGCGTTCGCTTCGCTTAAAGAGGAGGTGAGCCGAAGAATCCAGCTCGGTCCTCCGGCGTTGGGGAAGGGAGTATTCACCGAGAGAGAATCGGAAGCTTCCAGACCTGGCGAGGAATCGGCCGCGATGTTCCCTTGCGGATCGAGAACCGTGACGCGGAAACAGGAACGCGCCGCGGCGACGGGAACCCATGCAGCGATAGGGATAACCGTTTCGCCGGATAAGATTCGCGCGTCAGATTCGAGTTGCGCCCGGAGACGCTCGATGCGGCTGGAAGAAGAAGAGCGGATCGCGTAAGAATCAATGGCGAACAAGGTGACGGAAAAGAGGAGGAACGCGATCCAGAAATATCTTCTAAAGATGCGGTTTCTCATGCGGTGAGAGCAGGGGTTCTATTTAGTCCCTGGCTGTTTACTCCCCCACCGCGCGGGGACGGCGCGTGATGACGTCGATCACTTCTGCCGACGGAGGCTCGCCGCTGGATGCGATGCCGAGTTCGCGCAATTTTCGCAGAGATGGAATCAGTCGGGACTCCCACGAGCCGACGGAACGGTTATAGGATTCGACGGTCTTTTCAAGCTGTCGGCCCGTATCGGCAAAATATTGATGAACAGTTTGAATGCGGTCGTAAAATTCCGCCGCGAGCTTCCGGATTTGCTCGGCATTTTCTGCAAGCTGCTCCTGATTCCAGCCGTAGGCGATCCCTTTCAGGACCGAAATCAGGGTAACCGGAGTGGCAATGATAACCTTCTTCGCCAGGGCTTCCTCGATGAGCGCGGGATTTTGTTCGAGGGCGGCGCTGAAGAAGTGTTCACCCGGCAGGAAGAGCACCACAAGTTCCGGAGCTGGCTGGAATTGCATCCAGTATTGTTTCCCGCTGAGTTGCTTGACATGTTCCGCAAGCTGACGGGCGTGCCTCATGAGGGCGCTCCGGCGGAGTGTTTCGTCGGTGGCCGCAACCGCGTCCATGTAAGCCGTGAGCGGCACTTTGGCGTCCACGATCAGGCAGCGTCCGCCGGGCAACTGAACGATCATGTCGGGCCGGATGCGCCCGGTGTCGGTACTGCGCGTCTCTTGTTCAAGGAAGTCGCAATTCTTGATCATGCCGGAGAGTTCGGCTACTCGGCGCAATGTGATCTCGCCCCAATGCCCGCGGGCTTGCGGAGTACGCAGGGCGGTGGAAAGCGTAACGGTTTCGCGGACAAGGCTTTGCAGTTGCTCTCCCAAGCTGCCGAAGACGCGCTGGCGTTCCCGCTCCAGCTCGCGAACTTGAGATTCGAGCCGCCCGAGTGAATCGGAGAGCGGTTTCACGACACACTCGACGGCCGTGTGCTTCTGCGCGATATCGCCCGCCATTTGCGCGCGAACAGTGTCCAGCGTGGAGCGCGCAGCATCCAGAAAAGCGCTCTGGTTGGAGCGGAGCGCTGCGTCGGCTAGGGACTGGAAGGTTTGCCCCAGCTTGGAGGTTGCCTCCTCAGCTGCGTCGCGCCGGATTCGCAGTTCAGCTAGTTGGGTTCGGAGCCAGAGCCAAACGAGCACCGCTCCTGCGGCACACCCGAGTAAGAAGGCAAGCCAGCTAGTCACGCCTTCACTATAAGACATTTGTACTTGGAAATGTTGCGCGGCTATCGGACTCCCATGTTCACCGAAGCGCTGGACTGACTGCCAACGATAAGCACCACCGGAACTTGAGGTCCGATCGCGGCTCCTGCGGGAATTTGGGCGTTCACTTGGAGTATTCCGGAAGGCAAACCAGGCGCTGCACCAGCGTAGAGGATCGTGGCATCTTGACCGCCGATCTGCAAGTGAACCGGCAGCAAAGGAGCAGGAAACGGAAGCGATCCAATGATGAGGCCGTCCTGGCCGGGCGGATTTGTCTGACCCGCACCTGTCGCATAAATGCTGATGATTGAGCCGCGAGCGGCGGCGTTCAGATTGGAGTTGACAATGCCGTCCTGGTTTCGGATCGCACCCTGGCCGGAAGAGTCGATTACAAAGATGGCCGGGCTGGCGTCCACGACGCGGATGTTGAGTGGAGAAGAGAGCACTCCTCCGTACTCCACCTGCACCAGGGTGCTAACCCGACCGGCAACCTCATACGGTACGATGGCAGCGATTTGGTTTGCCGAGGTGTAGAGAACAGGGGCCTCGATGTTATCGAACAGGACACGGGTGGAGGCGAGACGGGTGCCAATGACAACGGATCCATCTGAGACATAGGAAGTTAAGCTTCGTGGTCCCATTTGCGTGCCGTAGATAACGATTAGTTCGCCGGGCGTAACTGGGCCAGGGGCGAAGCTTGCGCCATTCGTGATTGAAACTATCGATGGAGCGGCGGGCGCGACGTTCAGCGTGACGGGGATGTTTACAGGCGGGATAAGAGGATCGGAAGCCTGAACCGAGATCAATCCCGTGTATGTTCCCGGAGCGAGTCCATCCGCGTTGGCTGAGACGTTTAGGCTCGCTGGCGTCACTCCGGTCGCCGCACCGACTACAAGCCAATTCCCTCCAGCAGTGGTGGAGGCGATGGCGGTAAAGCCGACAGGAACCGGCGAGCTCGATATCGTAAGAGTGCGGGGGACAGGAGGTGAACCTGGCGTGGACGAAAAGCTGATTGTTGTAGCCGAAGACGATAGGGATGAGCCAGGGATAACCGTGATTGTCACAGGCACAGTTTGGTTGCCGCTTGCGGACGAAACGAGAATCGTTCCACTGTAAGTCCCAGGCGCAAGCCCTGCGGCATTGACGATGGCAGTGATCAAACCCGGCGTAGTTCCGGCGCTGGGAGCTATGGAGAGCCATGATCCATTCGCCGTCTGAGCCGATGCGCTAAATTGGACCGGAGCACTGGCGCTGCCCACTGTCAGTGCGAGTTGATACACCGTATTCCCTGCATTCGGCAGAGTTGTAACGAGCGCCGCTGGAGTGACAATAAGCGTGTTTTGACCAGGAGCTACGGTGAGGGACACCGGGATAATTACCGGGGCGCTGCCGGTGGTAGAGGTAATCGCGATAGTGCCAGCATACGATCCAACTGCGAGCTGAGAGGCATTTGCTACACTCACCGCGAGCGTTGCCGGGGTAGTGCCGCTCGGATTATTGAGGAAGAGCCAGTTGCCGCCTACCGATGTGGCTACAGCGCTGTACGTAACCGGACTTATGCTGGTTAGCGAGAGGGATTGGGTCGGCTGCACTGCGGACCCGGTTGTGATCGTGAACTGTAGAGCGGAAGGTTGAATCGTCAAGGCAGCTGTCGATGGCGATCCCGCAATGGTGATCGTGAAGTTGGCCGCAGCCACGTTTCCACAAGCGTCAGTAGCAACCAGGCTGAACTGATAAATGCCGGTCGCGGTTGGCGTGCCTGCAATCAAGTAGCTAAAGTTTATCGGCTGAAGAGTTAGACCGGGCGGAAGCGAGCCGCTATTCAAGCGGAACGATGGAGCTGGCGAGAATGGCGTGGTGCATCCGAGCGTACTGGTCAGCGTGGTTTGTGGATACACCAAGCCAACGGATCCATTCGGAAAACTAGCGTTCGTGATTGTAAGCTGACCGGAAGAGGCAATCACAGCCAAGCTAAAATTTTGTGTTTGAGAAACTCCCGAGGGGATGTCGGCAACTCTCACGCTAAAAGGGAAGGTGCCCAGGGTGGTGGGCACTCCAGAGATCGTGCCTGCTGATGAGAGCCCCAAGCCGGGAGCAAGGGAGCCTAAGAGTGTCCAGGAATATTGACCGGATCCGCCGACCGCTGATAAGACAGCCGAATAAACACTGCCGAGCAAAGCTGTGGGAAGATTCGGGCCGGTCGTGATCGCAAGAGATTGCGGTCCTGAGACGCCCGACTGGGAGATCGTGAGGGTTTGCCCGGCGATTGTGACAATGCCGGTTCGCACGCTTCCCGTGTTCGTCGCGACTGCAAAGTTTAAAGCGCCGCTTCCCGCGCCGGCCGCCGTTGCTAGAGAGATCCACGGTGCGCCGCTGCTTGCGTTCCAAGAGCAACCTGCGCCAGTGGAGACGTTAACGCTTCCCGCTCCGCCATTCGTGGAGAAGGCTTGAACTGCAGGCGTGATGGAGTAGGTGCAGGGAACTCCGGGCGTGACTTGCAGCGGGATTGACGGCAAGGTTTGGTTCTCGCCTACACGGACATTGAACTGCGCGGTGCCAGTTTGAGGGCCCAAAACAAGGTCGCACGTGGCGATGCCGTGAACATCCGTAAGCCCTATTCCCGCTGGCGCGTTGCAGACCGCCGATGGCAGCGCGAGATCCGGGTTGGGGACAATGCGCACTCCCACGTTCGGCACCGGCTGCCCCGCTTGGGCACCGCTTAAGGCGATCACGAGAACTTTGAGTCCGCCAGGAATCGTGCTGCCCGCCGAGCCGATAACAGGGCCGCTGGGGGCCAGCAGTTGGCCCTGTGGAGGGGCCGCAAAGCCTCCTGCTGAAAGTCGCGAAAGCGTAGTAGTGAGGGCAAAGTTTACGCTGGCGCTACCCGCAGTGGCCGTCACCGATTGGGAAGAATAAGACATACCAGGAGGGACCCCGGTAGCAAGGAAGGTGATGCCCGCTTGACCATTTGCATCCGTGGTTGTCGTGGGCGGCCCCTCGATGGTTCCAGAGCCCTGGGCTATGGTCCACGTCACGTCAACTCCGGCAGCGGGCCTACCGCTCGCGTCCTTCGCTTGGACCACTAGCGGAGCCACCGTCAAAAACTGCTCCTGAACAATCTGCCCGTTGCCGGAGTAAATGGATAAGCTTTGCCCGTAGGAAGACGCGGAAGCTAGAAGAAGCAAAATGAAAAGACGCACGAAAACCTCGAAGGGATTGGGGACGCAGGGCGGGCGGGCTAAGCTCAGGCTAGCACGTATGATGGAAGCCATGGCGTACGAGCATGGATTGGGGCTGCGCGTTACCCGCAAGCATCGGGACGGCGTTTCGGTTGCGCTTTCAATCCGACCCGACTTGCTTAATAGCACGGGAGTCCTGCACGGTGGCGTGATCGCCTCTCTTGCGGATGAGGCCGCATGGTTTGCCATAAGACACCATTTCCAGGAAGAGCGCCCCTGCACGACAACCGAATTAAAAGTGAACTATCTAAGGCCCATCGTAGGTTCCACGGCCTTGGCGCGCGCGTATCTGCTAAGGGCAGGCAAGACGTTATGCGTAACGCGCGTTGACGTGTTTGACGAGCAAAGGCGGCTGGCTGCCACCTCAACCGTGACTTACATGCTCTTGACATAGCGCTGGAGCCGAGCTGATTTCCCGGGATTCTTCTCAGTCGATTAGGCGGCATTTATCCTGGTTTCGCGAGAGAACTGCATTGGAATGTCAATCAGGAACGTGCTTCCTTTTTCCACCTCGCTGGTCACGTTGATGTTCGCCCTCATCAATTTGGCCAATTTCTGGGTCACGGCCAAACCCAGCCCCATGCCTGGGTACTTGCGCGCAATTCCAGTTTCCCCTTGTCGAAAAGAGTCGAAGATACAGTCGAGCTTATCGGAGGCAATTCCAATTCCGGTATCTCGAACGGAAAATGACAGCATCCGGCGGCCCTCATTCAGCGCGCTTGTGGACACCCCCACCTCAATTCCGCCGCGATGGGTGAACTTGACGGCGTTATCCACGATGTTGCCTAGCACCTGCCGGAGCCTAATCGCGTCGCCGACGGCTACCTCAGGCAAATTGCGTTCTAAGTTCCAGGTAAAGGAGAGATTTTTCGATCTAGCCTTGGACGCGAAATCCCCAAGCATCGTCTCCAGAAGCTCTGGCAGCGAGAACTCGGAATTTTCGAGGGAGACCTGATTGGCGGACAATGCCGAGAATTCAAGCGTTGAGTTCATAAGATCGAGAAGGCTGTCAGCACAGAGTCTGGAACTCTCGGCATACTCCTTCTGCTCTTCAGTTAAATCCGTTTCGAGAAGCAGATCGAGCATTCCGAGGATGCCTGTGAGCGGAGTGCGAACCTCGTAGTTCAAACTGGCGAGGAACTGCGATTTCATGTCGCTTAGGAGATCGGTATGTGTGGAGATCCGGCTCACTAAGTACTGGATCGGTTCTTGGAGGGCTGTCCTTTAGCAAATTCCCCAAAAAGTTTCGAGCTTCTGGCCCGTCCTTTCCATGCTATTACCTAGGTCTAGGGTCGGCTCAGATGATTGTCCCGCTTCGCAGCAATTCCGTAACCGCTTTTAAAGCCATCCGAATGTTCGATTTGGGTGCCTGGCTTAGCCGCGCCGAGTCTCTGCATGGCGGGAGGGCACACGTCGCTCTATCTTGTACAAACCCGTGGGGGCAAGCTACGCCAGTTCCACGTTTTCAAGGCCTTTCAGGATTCAGTTCGCGAGTCCGTCGGCCACAGCCAGGAGATGCAGCACCTGCTGGACGAACGTTCCGCACTGGAACGAAAGCGTTTTCTGGCGGAAGGGAGACCATTCACCGCAGGATAGCTCGGCCCACCCCCTTCAACCACCCCACCATTGTGGTATCAACACCGTGAAAGCTACTGAAGGGAAGGATTGGTGGGCGCGGCAGGACTCGAACCTGCGACCTCCTGCGTGTGAAGCAGGCGCTCTAACCAACTGAGCTACGCGCCCGGAACTCAGGACGAATCTCGATTCTACTACAACGAAGAGCCGAAGCCCCTCGTTGAACTCCGAGCCATTGACAATCCGTCGCCCTCAATCAGGCAGCTGGGCGAAAGTGCAGGTCCACTGTATACAGCGCCAGATTCACACGCACCAAGTACAGCACCTCAATCTTAAATGCATCCCCGGTTTTCGACACTCGCACATCGTCGGTATGCACCGGCAGCCCGAGCTCGGCTGCTTTGTTGACCACGTTCGCCCGCACCACCTCGACCGACTTCTTCGAAGTTGCCGCGTCTGCCCCCAAATCATTTAAATATTGCTGGAGTTTCCAATTCTCGAAATAGGGAGGCAGGAGCAAAACCCCGATCAGAGCCAGCGCGACCAGCACCAGAATTCCTCCAGCCATGCGCATCAGCGCTTCTCTCCGAGCGATTCTAGTTCTTTCCAGATATCGTCACCGTGCGGCTGCCAGTCTGGCGTTTTGGCACCGCTCAGTTCCACTTCTGGAACCTTCAATGTGCCGTGCCCGTAGATGCAAATGTATTCCATGCGCGGCTGCCCTTTGAGAAACATGTTGGGCCATGATCCTGCGGAGATTGGCATCCTTAGCCAGCGTACGCAAGTGCGGCAGCGATACCGCTGGTCCCAGACCACCAGGTACAGCACGCCAACGCTGATTAGGAAATAGAGCATCATGGCCGAAGTGTAGGAAAGGTCGCGCGCGAAAGCGTTGTGGCTCGGCAGGAATAGCAGCCGGATCCCTCGACCGAGCAGCCACAAAAACCCCGCTGCGACCGCCAGCTTGGCCAATAGATAGGCCCAGTATTTCATGACTGTTGGACTCCTTCCGTTCCGCCCTCGTTCCCGCCTTCAGTTTCTGAGAAGGTTGCGTGCTAGGAACACAACGTTCGCAGGCCGCTCCGCCAGTCGCCTCATAAAGTATGGATACCACGCGCTTCCGTAGGGCACGTACAAGCGCAAGCGAAACCCGTCCTGCACCAAGCTTCGTTGCAGATCCCGGCGGATGCCATAGAGCATTTGAAACTCGAAACGCTCAGGCCCTACGTTCTTCTGACGCAAGTAATGTAACGCTTGTTCGATAATCTTTTCATCGTGGCTTGCGA
Source organism: Bryobacterales bacterium (assembly GCA_025353235.1). Taxonomy (GTDB): domain Bacteria; phylum Acidobacteriota; class Terriglobia; order Bryobacterales; family Bryobacteraceae; genus JANXQZ01. Next base: position 549 of record JANXQZ010000621.1, on the reverse strand, counting down.
TGGCGGGGTAGCAGCCGCTATCGAGCAACTGCTTCATCAATAGGACATAGTTCGAGTCTACGTCCGCTTTCCTCAAGAACGCGACTTGGGGCGGCTCCTTATATGCGCCCTTGCAGAGGCGAACCGGGACGCCTCGGCGGCTGAGGTCGGCGATATCGTTTGCGCTGCGATAGAGGTAGGCCTGAATAACCGCCCGCACGCATTCGTATTTCGAGTGCATGACATTCACGATTTGGAGGGTGCGGTCCACATATTCGCTCGATTCCATGTCGATCTCGACGCTGCTGCCGATCGCTTTTGCGCGCGCAACGAGTCGATCCACGTTGGCCTGGCATTCCTCGAGCGACAGGTCGATTCCAAACTGAGAAAGTTTGATGGAAACCGTGGCCTGCAACTTGTGCTGTTCGATGCGCGCAAGCGCTTGCATGTAGGCTTCGCAAGAAGCCTCGGCGTCCTGGAGCGACGTAACGTTCTCGCCGAGGCAGTCGAGCGTGGCCAGAATATGCTCGGCATTCAGCTTGCTGATCACGTCGATCTTCTCCCGGTACT
>JANXQZ010000442.1 GCA_025353235.1 Bryobacterales bacterium | reverse complement strand
TTTCGGCGGGGTCGTACTCCAGGTCGGCGTCTTGGATGATGGAGAACTCGCCCCGCGCCTCCTTGATTGCTCGCCGGAGCGCAGCGCCCTTGCCTTGGTTCACCGTCGTCTTTAGGAGGCGAATCATTCCGGGATGCCGGGCCGCGACTTCTTCCACACGCTCCACGGATTCATCAAGGGAGCCATCGTCTGCGACGATAATTTCACGATCAATCCCATCGGGAAGCGGAGCAGCCAGAACCCTTTCCAGGAGAGTGGCGACGAACTCTTCCTCGTTATATAAAGGGACCAGGATAGACAAAAGCATGTGTTGGAAACTACGCCTCCGGAGAGATGATCGGCGGTTGAGCGCCTAACCTACGTATCCCATTGTAGATTGCAGGAATACAGATGCTCGCGGGCACCATCGAGACCGCCCTGCGCCGCTTCGATCCAAGCCGCTAATTGATCTAGGCCAGCGCTCCTACGCAGCAGCAGTGTTATTTGTCCTGGGCGGACCGTATCTCGGCAAGCCGCTTTTTCAGGTAATCGGCATATTCTTTTTTCAACGCAGGGTCGCTGGGGCTTCCATAAATCTCGCTTGATTTGTATTTGCCCTCATCAAACTTCTTGCGAGTCCATTCGTCATGGACGTGCGTCTCGTCCGCCTTGTCGAGCACGTCCTTCACCGTCTGGGGCGGAATGAAGTACAAGCCTTCCCGGTCGCCGAATACAAGATCCCCGGGCATCACCGTGACGTTCCCGATGCGCACAGGCACGTTGATGCCAGTCAGCATTACGTTGCCGATCGGGGTCGGATCCGTGTGCCGGTAGTACGCCGGCATGTCCATCTCGGCAATCCCCTCCAGGTCTCGAATGCTGCCATCAACCACTAAACCGCCTCCCTTGGTCGCCTTCATGACGTAATAAAAGAGATTGTCTCCAACGATAGTCCCGTTCACCTTCTTGCCGAACAGATCGACCACCAGGACATCTCCTGGCTGCAGCATATCGATTGCAGTCTGATTCTTCAAGCGCGCCAAGCCGTGGGACTTGGCCTTGCTCTGCGCCGTATCGTCGACGTCTGGCCGCAAAGGCATGAACTGCATTGTGAAAGCGCGTCCCACCAGCTTCTTGCCAGGATGCAAGACTTGGAACTCGTCGGCGTACTGATTATTGAATCCCTTGCCGGGCAGGACGGCCCACACTTCCTCGGCGGACATTTCCCGAGCGCGCTTGAGCATCGAATCCGGGACCTTCGGCCTGCCGTCGGGAAAACGATCGAAGGGGTTGGAAGCGGTATAGTCGATCAGATCTTGTTTGCTGAATTGAAAAAGTTGAGCGTGTGCGAAACTGGGCAGCAACAGCGCGGCGGCGCAGAGACCTAGCATCGGCGACAGGGTCAATCTTTGTAACGGAAGCATGTGCCAATCAGGGTATCAAAAATTCGAGGGCACGCGCATGCCCCGCTAATCTGCTGGCAGAGTGAACAAGAAAAGCGAACCCACGCCCGGCTCCGATTCCTGCCAAATGCGACCGCCATGGCGCTGCACGATTCTTCTGCAAATAGCCAAGCCCAAGCCCGAACCTGGGACGTCCTGGCCATGCAGCCGTTTGAAAGGCTGAAACACGAGAGGTTCCTGCTCCTGCGGAATCCCTTGGCCGTTATCCGCTACGCAGAAACGCCATTCCGCTCCCCGGCGATCGACGGTGATCTGAATTTCCGGCCGTACCTCCCGGCGGTACTTGATCGCATTCGAGATCAAGTTTTGGAAGACTCTCGCGATTTGCTCGACATCCGCCGTAACGATGGGCATCTCCTGCGAGCTGACCACCGCGTTCGCTTCGTCGATCGCGGGTTGACAGTTCTCGAGCGCAATCTTAAGCGCGTCGTTCAGGTCGGAAACCTGGTTGGGAGCGGGAGCGCCGTGCAGCATGCGGGCATACTCCAACAGATCCCGGACCAGGTTCGCCATGCGACCGGCGCTCTCTTCGATTGCCGCCAAATACTTCTGCGAGTCGGAATCCAAAGCGCCGCCCTGATGGCTGAGCACCAGGCTCGTCAAGAAGCGAATCAAGCGCAGCGGCTCTTGCAAATCATGGCTGGCGAAATAGGCGAACTGTTCCAGTTCCTCGTTGGTTCTGGATAGTGTCTCATTCGCGTCTTCAAGCTGCTGCTGCGTATCCTTAAACGCTTTAATGTCTAGGAATATGCCGGTCCAAAAAATTACCTGGCCGCCTTCATCGCGGACCGGGGCACCCCGCGACAGGATCGGGTGCCACTCCCCGTCTACGCCGCGAAACCAATACTCGGCGTCGCAGTGTTTCA
>JANXQZ010000559.1 GCA_025353235.1 Bryobacterales bacterium | reverse complement strand
GGGCTCTCCTCCAGCGCGGCGGCTATCTGCCGATGGACGGCTTGGTCCGGGGAGATTACCGCTACCACTACTGAGTCAGCTGACATTCGATTTTCGCCACTTAGTTTATCTATCGGCTGGAAACCACGATCCAATAGGAAGGGAGGAAATGCGGCGGGAACATTTCTTAAAAGCCCGATCCGAAGAGAGCCGTTCAAGGCCTTTCACTTTCCCGCACGCTTTTCCTGTATACTTGCGGTCCAGAGGAAGTCGCCATGAAGCGTCGTGTTGCGTGTATCACGCTCCTGTGCCTAATCGCAGTGAGCCTGCTAGCTTTCGATACGTTTTCGAGGCTGGTTACCGTTGAGCCAGAATCGGGCAAGGAAGGCGATATTGCTTCCGCAAAAGGTGAGAATCTCGAAAAGGCCAAGATTTGCGAAATTTACCTGACTGCCGGAACCAAGGATGTTAAAGCCGCCATCACGGAGCAAGCCGAAGGCGAAATCAAATTCAAGATCCCAAAGATGGCAGCGGGTAGATACCACTTAATGCTGTTGACCGCCAACAAGGCGTCAATGATCGAGCAACCTGTGGTCTTCACGGTCGAGTAGATCGACGGTTTGCGCTAAGGCCTAGTGCATAAATAAGTGCTTCAGTTTGATGTCGGCGAAATCGTGTAGTTCCAGTCGCCGTGAAATGTGTGGCGATTGAGATTGACGGCGGCCAGTCTGGCATCGGAGACCTTGACTCCCTTGGGGTACTTGTTCTCATCCAGTTCGGCATGTACGGTGAGGCCGGCAGTGGTTGTTGTAGCGGCAATCAATTGGACAATAGTCTTAAAGCTCCGCAGCGGTTTGCCGCGCCAGTTCAGCGTGATGAAGGAAAAGAGCCGATGTTCAATTTGGTTCCATTTGCTGGTACTGAAACTGTGCGTCCCGGTCCACGTGGCTGCTTCCTTCCCGCGTCTTGCTGTTCGCCTGTAAACTATATCCGAGTTCGCGCAGGCAGTCCGCTATTACGTGGAGGCAGACTGAATGTTCCTTGTCCCGCAGCGCCGTTGCCAAATGGCGCAGACTCTTCGATGTCCACAGCAGTGGCCTCAGGGGATCTCCGCGAGTTGCAGGCTCCACCAAATGTTCCACACTAGCAACCCCGATCTTCTGATCCAGCATCATGGGCACGAGCTCTCGTTCGAGTTCGCGTCCCGCCAGGGAATAATACGCCTGCAGAGTCACGAATTTTTCGAGGTGCTGGAGCTCGGAGATGCCCAGCCCCTTCATGCTTTGCCACGCGGTCAAGTTGGAGCATCCGATGTAGCGGACCTTGCCTTGGCGGACCAGATCGGTGAGCGCTCCAAGTGTCTCTTCCATCGGGGTCAGGGAATCGAACCCGTGTATCGGATATCGGTCCATGTAGTCGGTATTGAGCCGCTTCAAGCTGGCTTCGGCTTCATGCAGGATGTGCAGCCGGGATAGCCCAACTTCATTGGCTCCCTTCCCCATGCGGCCATAAACCTTGGACGCGATGACTACGTCTTCACGCCGGTCTCCTAGCGCCTTGCAAGCATGACTTCCGATTCGCCAGCCGAATAGATATTGGCGGTGTCGAAAAAGTTGATGCCGTCCAGTGAATCGCCTACGAGCTGATCCACGTCAGGCTGCGCCAAGCCCCCAATTGCCTCGAAGATGGTCCCGACTCCGCCAAAGGTCATAGCCCCGAAGCATAGGCGAGAAACGAAAATTCCGGTATTGCCGAGCTGTTGATATTGCATGATCCTTCGATTCTACAAGCTTGACTCACGCCTGCCCGCATCGGACACTAAACTCGATGCCTCTTCCATTTGTTTCGAGGGCTCTAGCTATCGCCGCGTTGTGCGGCACGGTCGCGCTAGCGGCAAGTAGAATCGAGAACTATAACATTCCGCTCTGGGCGGAGGGCAGGGTTCCGCTTGCCAAGGGAAATGGCCCCTTGGACGCACCATTTCTGACCGTCTTCCTCCCGCCGGAAGGAGCCAGTAACGGCGGTTCGGTTGTCATCGCTCCGGGCGGTTCCAACATCATGCTGATGTATGGCGGCGAAGGGATGGAGATCGCCGAGCGGTATAACGACTGGGGCGTGGCAGCTTTCGTCCTGACTTACAGACTGTCGCCCCACTATGGCGAGGATGCCCGCGTGCTGGATGGGAAGCGAGCCATTCAACTCGTTCGCTCGCGTGCAAGCGAGTGGAAACTGGATCCCAATCGTGTGGGCTTCATCGGCTTTTCGGCGGGCTCGAATATGGGACGCTCCGTCGTGGCGGCATCGGGAGCGGGTGATCCAAATGCGACAGATTCTTTAGAAAGAGTGAGCTCTCGTCCCGATTACTTGGCGCTCGTGTATGGCTCGGGTCGGCCTACTCCAGGTGAATCGCTCAAGAGCTTCCCGCCGACTTTTCTGCTCTCGGCTGCGGCCGATACGGGACCGGCGATGGGCTCCGCGCAGTTGTTCATGGACCTGACCCGAGCCGGTGCAGTGGCTGAGATTCACGTGTATCAGAAAGGTCGGCACGGGTTCGGCAGCGGCTACGCCAGCGGCAACTTTTCTGACTGGATGCCGCGCCTGGAGCATTTTCTGAAGCAAGGCGGCTTCCTTCCGGGGGGCAAGTAACGGTGCGCTATTTCGCGTTGGCTCTTTTATTAAGCGCCGCCACTCCGGTGGTGAACGATGGTTATGGCGACTACGTCTACGTGCC
>JANXQZ010000548.1 GCA_025353235.1 Bryobacterales bacterium | reverse complement strand
GTCGACATCGCTGCCCGGTGCCGGGATCGCGCCTGCAACCACGAGCAACAGCGACGCGGCATTGCGGCCATTTAACGGAAGTTCCACTACGCGCCGCTGGTCCACCACTTCGTTCACGGTGGACGTGGCCGTATTCACCTGGCTCGCCTCCGCTTTCACTTCGATTATTTCGGCCGATTGCTGCACGGAAACGGTCTGGTTCAGAGTGGCGGTTTCATCGGCCTGAAGAATAATTCCCTTACGCACCGAGGCTGCAAATCCAGCGGCTTCGATAGTGACGGTGTAAGTGGCTGGACGCAATCCTGGAACGACGTAGTATCCCTGGTCGTTGGCAGTTGATTCGCGGGAGATAGAAGTAGCTTCGTCGGTTACTTTCACCTTCGCCGCAGGGATCACCGCGCCGGTTGTGTCGGTGACGGTTCCAACGATGGTGCCAAAGCCCTGGCCAAACACGAGCCCTGAGAACGTAAGCGCAAGAGCAAGTCTAACGAGAGTCAACGAAAAACGGCGATTCATGGCCGCACCCCTTATGGGTTCCATGATACCCGACCGCCGCTTCAGAGTCTCAGGAAGCGTACCGCCAGGTGCGGACGGCCAGGCAGTTTCATCTTGAATTTCCCCTCGAACGTGCCCGCGATTGGTTCAATCGTCATCTCCCAGGGATCGATCATATCCGCTCGATAACGCACGCCTTCGGCGAGGTCGAACGTGTACTCCGCAGGCTGATTCACATCGAAGTAGTACAGATAATACCGGCCTTGTTGGCCTGCCGCCAAGTAGTAACTCGACGTGCTGTTCAGCCCTTCCTTTGGGCCGTCCTCGAGAATCTTACGCAGGAATGCTATGCGCTTGGGACTGTCTCCTTTGAGTACGCCACCCTTGGACCACCACACGATGTCGTGGGAATCGAGATATGTTTCGCCATGTCCGGCATAGGCGCCTTGCACAGCGGCCAGCCAGAATCGGCGCACCATCTCTCGCGCTGAGATGTTGCCCCAGCGCTGCGCGAGATTCCCTTCGTACTTGCATTCGTCGTAGATCACGGGTTTGTTGTAATCGCGGACGTAATCGCGGGCTTTTTCCAGATCGGAACTTTGCAGGCTCACATGCGTGACCCACGGCTTGGCATGATCGTACATTGGACCGCTGTTATGAATGGACCGGAGATGCTGGTACGGGTCGCGCTCCTGTACGATGCGGAAGAAGCGGTCCCAATCCGCCATCGTCTTGTTCTTCATGAAATCGTACTCATTGGCGAGTGACCACCAAACGTTCCGATAGGCTGCCAGACGAGCCACGACATAGCGCAAATAGCGATCGTCCACATCGGCGGGCATCTTCGAATAGCCCCAGTTGTCATAGGGATGAAAAAGAATGAGGTCGGCTTCAATGCCGAGGTTCTGCAAATCCAGTACTCGCTTTTCCAGGTGCTGAAAGAAGGCGGGGTTGAAGCGGGAGTAGTCGTTTTGCCCGGATGCGCTTCGAGGGAAAGGGTAGTAAACCGGCTCGTTTTGATTGTATGTGTAGTGCTTCGGGAAGACGCACATGCGCATCTTATTGAATGGCGAGGAGCGCAGGGTTTGCAGCGTCTGGTCCTCCAGGGCGTCGCCTTGGTGAGTCCAAGCGTAGGATGTGGTTCCCATCGGCACGTAGGGAGTGGCGTCCTGGTACGCGAAATGAGTCGTATACTCAACTCGCACCGGCCCGTGATTCTTGCCTTGAGCAGCGCTCACGCTGAATGTGCCGGTCTTTCCGCTGAGCGCGGGGGAGTTGCTGAAGGTCGTGTAACTCCACTCGCCAAGGTCGTCGGGCATGAAGCGGATGCGGTAGGTTCCGCCTCCATCGTAGAATCCGTCCGCGGTC
>JANXQZ010000540.1 GCA_025353235.1 Bryobacterales bacterium | reverse complement strand
TCCCTGGTACGACTTTCCAAAAAGCGACACGAACACCCTTGTCCTGAAAAACGACCTCTATCAGTTTACGAGAGATGCGGAGTTTTCCAGTCCTAGTGCGGCCGCAGCGGTGATTGAAGGTGGCAGCGCGAATGGACTCATTGAGTGGAGAACCAAGGACGGACGAGTCCTTAAAGAGATCGACGAGGAGACGTGACGACGAAGCCTTTACCCTGGCGGCCAGCTTTATAAAATGCGTGACTCACAGTTAGTTGGATTTACCAGTTCGCCTGGGTTCCATCGGGCAAGAACATTGACTCGTCCCGCCACACAGAACCCACTTTCGCCGCCTTTTCCACTTCGTTCCAATTGATGCGCACACCGAGTCCCGGCAAATCGGGAACTGGCAGGTGTCCGCTCGCATCTACCTCGAACCTGGGCCAGTCGCTCTCCTCCACATACCGAAGCCAGGGATCCACATCTCCCGTCGCCCCGCTTGTGTTGTAGTGAATGCCCTTCGACCATTCCAGAATCCAGCCCGCGCGAGATTGCACCACCACCTGAAGGCAAGCCATGAACGCGATCGGCGACAGGGGGCAATGCGGCGCGATCGCGATGCCATTCGCTTCAGCGAGCGCGGCAACTTCGACTGCGTTGGAGATCCCGCCAACGTGGACCAAGTCTGGCTGCAGAATGTGCGCGCCCTGACTGGCAACGACGTCGGAAAACTCGGGAAGCGTGAACATGCGTTCGCCTGTAGCGATGGGTACATGCGTGAGGCGAGCGATCTCGGGAAGCCACCGATTGTACTCGGGCCGGACAGGCTCCTCATAGAACAACGGGCTGGCAAACTCGAGTTCCCGCACGAGCCTTCGGGCCATGGGCACGTTGCAGCGTCCGTGAAAATCGAAGGCGATCTCAACTTCAGGCCCAACAGCATTGCGGACAGCGCGGGCGCGGTCGACGGCAGCGCGCACGCCGCCATATGTGTCGATCGCCGCCATGGGCGGGCAAGCGTTCATCTTGAGCGCTCTTGCTCCTTCGGACACCACTCGCGCTGCTTCTTCGGCGGCCGCGCCCGGAGCGTTGTTGTTGCCTCCAGCCCAGCGATACACCTTTACTTTGTCTCGAATCTTGCCGCCGAGCAGTTGGTGGATCGGCTGTCCCGCAGCCTTGCCCAAGATGTCCCATAAGCCAATCTCGATCCCCCCAAGCGCGCTCATGAAGTGGGGTCCGCCATGATAGAAGGATTGATCGAATGCGCCGCGCACGAGTCGCTTGGCGTCGCTCGCGTCTTTGCCGATGAAGTAGCGAGAAAGTTCGCGCACTAAGGCCTCGGTGCCGTCCAGTTGGCCCTCAACCGTGTATTCGCCGAAACCTTCCGGTCCTCCAGCGGTCTGTATGCGGAGGAGGCCCCAGCGCGGAGGGACCTGGACGGTTTCAATGCGTTCAATGCGAAGGTTTGAATTAGGCATGCAGAACTACAACTCTTAGAAAATCAACTTAATGCCCAATTGCAACTGACGCGAACTCCCCAAATCCCCTCGCGTTGCGCGGGTCGCGGTGATTTGTCCGTAAGTAGCGGCCGTGATCGCATTCACCGGCTGTCCGAAATTTGGATGGTTCAGCACGTTAAACGCCTCCGCACGGAACTGCACTCCGATCCTTTCCGAAATGGCCGTGAACTTCGAGAGCGCGACGTCTACATCCTGCAATCCAGGTCCCGTTAGAATGTTTCGCCCCGCGTTGCCAAAACCCAGGTTATGCCGAACGAATGCCGCTGGATTCAGCCACTGCGTCGGAGACGGATTCGGGAGTGTCAGCCGTTGGCCAATCACGTAATCCGGCCGATCGAACCCCTCCAGGCTGCCGCTGTTATAGAGCGTGCCGGGTAGCGCCACAGTTCCGGGAGCAAGCGTGCGCGTCAGCGCCACGATGGGACTGAACGGATTGCCCGACTGCAAATTGACGATAGGCGAAAAGCTCCAACCTTCCAATAACCGTTTGCTGAATGCGCCGCTTCCCGTGAACGGAAGCAGATAGACTCCGCTCAGAACAAAGCGACGGCGCGCATCGAAATCGGAAAGCGCCCGCTCCGCCGCGATGTTGTTGAAATTCTGAATTTGCGGATTGCTGCTGCCCACCGAGTTATCGTCAATCGACTTCGAGAACGTAAACGACGTCGAGAACGTCAGGCCCTTCGCCAGCCGTTTGTTCGCGGAGAGCCACAGCCCGTTGTAGTTAGAGTTGGACACCGCTTCTTGAACCGCGATGCTCGTAAAATTCGGAATGGGTCGCACGCCGTTGATGCCTTGGTTATAATCGCCCGTGAGCCTGAGGTGGCGGCCTTGGCTGCCAACGTAGCTCACCTGGAACACGGTGGCAAACGCTTCGTGCTGAATGTTCGCATTGTAGGAGTACAGGATGCCGCTGCGGAAGTTCGGGTCCACTGCGGCGATCGCGCTTCCCGTGCCGGGAGGCAGATTGAACGGCGCAGCCAGGCTCACGTTGCTCGTGTTGTTGACTGACGTGGAGAAAGGGGGATTGGAGCCCAGTCCGGTGACTACGTTCGTGACGGGCTGGTCGTAGTAGATTCCCGCACCCGCTCGAAGCACAGTCTTGCCGCGCCCGAACGGATCGAACACCATGCCAACGCGCGGGCCGAAGTTGGTGAACTGCTGATGGTAAGGACGATCTACGCCATGGCCCACCTGGACCAGCTTGTTCTGGGCAAAATCGTAAACCGACAGCCGATTGTGGATCTCATTGGGCACGCCGTTGTACTCCCATCGAACTCCCACGTTCAACGTGAGGCGCGAGTTGACCTTAAAGTCGTCCTGGGCGAAGATGTCGAGCGCGTTGGCCCGAATGGCGGGGGAAGCGGGGAGGGCGGTCTCGGTTGCGGAGGTGGGTGCGCCGGCGAGGAAAGCCGCGAGGTTGGGAAAGTTGATTGCTCCGCCAGTCCCGTTATTGAAATTGTTGTTCCGAACGCGCCGGAACTCGGTTCCAAACTTGAAAGTGTGCCGTCCGCGGGTCCAGGCAGCCGTATCGCTGTACTGGAAAGTTGTATCTCCGCGTCCCTGGGGGAAACCGGCGATGCCGCCGAAGGCCATCCCGCCCGATACTATAAATTCGGGAAACACGCCCGATGGCGAACTGATGCCGAAGTCCGCTGGCTTGCCGTCGAATGCTGGTAGAAAATCGATGCGCACGCGGTTCAGCCCCGCGCGAAACTCGTTTGTCAACGTTGGAGCGAATACGTGTGTGTAACCCAGCGCAAGCAGTTCTCGCTTGGCGGGACGGGTATCGCCAAAGCCAGGCAGGTTGTTCCCTTGGAGCGTCGGTTCGGTGCGGCTGTCGCGGTTGGAAATGAACGTCCCGAAGATCGAGTCCCGGTCGGAAAAATTGTGATCGATGCGCCCGGTGAATTGGTTCAGTTCGCGCTTGCGTGGCGCCGAGCCGACGAAAAACGTTCCAGTAGCGTCGTTAGCCTGGGGCACCGCCGCGAGCAGCTTCTGAATGATAGGGCTAGCAGCCGAGCCGCGCTGCGCGGCGGTAGGCACCTGAGCCTTGATCGACGCCACTTCGCGTCCTTCCCGCCCTTCGTAACTGGTGAAGAAGAAAGTATGGTTGCGCCGGACGGGCCCTCCCAGGCTATACCCGTAGATATTCCTTTTGAACGGGAAAATCGGCCCGGCCGGATCGAAATAGTTCTTCGCGTCGAACTTGTCGTTGCGCACGAACTCGAACGCAGTGCCATGGAAAGCGTTGGTGCCGGAGAGAGAAACCGCGTTAATAATAATGCCCGCGTTGCGGCCGTACTCTGCGGTAAACGCGTTTGTTTGCACCTTGAATTCCTGAATCATGTCGAGGTTCGGCTGAAACGTGATCTGGTTCTGCACCATGTCGCTCAGGTTGATGCCGTCGAACAAGTAGTTGGTCGCGTCCTCGCGGGTGCCGGACGCGTTGATGCCCGAGCTGCCGATGCCGCTCGGGACGGCCAGAAAGGTCCGATTATTGGTGCTAGGCGCAACAGTGCCGGTGGTGAGCAGCGCTAAGTCCAGGAAAAACCGGCCATTCAGCGGAATTTCCGTAATCTTTTTATTCGTGACCACCTCGCCCAGGCTAGATGACTCGGTCTGGACGCCGACTGCAGCCGCATCCACCGTGACCGCTGTGCTGGCTTCGCCCACCTGCATTACGGCATCGACGCGGGCGCGTTCATCTACGGCTAGCGTGATCCGATTCTGCACGAACTTCTTGAAGCCGGGCTGTTCGGCTGAGAGGGTATACTGGCCGGGCTTAACCACCGGGAATTCGAAGTTCCCGGCGGCGTCGGTCTTGGTGGTTTGTGCAATTGCGGTTGCGACGTTGCTGAGAATGACCGTCGCGTTGGCGATCATACCCTCCTGGGCGTCCTTCACGGTGCCGACGATGGCAGCATTTTGAGCTGCGAGCGGCAGCGAGAGCGCAAACACGAGTGCGAGCACCGGAACGGAATGGTTTCTAAAAGACATGAAGCTCCTTTTACATATCGATTCTTGAGCGAGACTATTTACCTAAATTTAATACGAGTTCTGACCGATAAAGGTATCGACGGGAGAAGAGAATCAAATCCAAACCTTCAGGGTTATAATTGAGAGGAGCGGGATTCTACTCGCCGTCCGGTTTACCCCCAAGGGAAAGAGAGCCATTGTTGATGGTCCGATCATACATTCTTGCTGGCCTTTCGTCTTTACTGCTTACCCTGACCTTGGCTTCGGCCCAGAGCGTCCCCCCCGTAGCCGTTCCTGAAACCGCCAAGGCAAATGCGTATTACTTTTATGCGGTTGGCCACATGTACGCTGAATTGGCTGGATCATACGGAAACCGAGGCGATCTGTTTGCGAAGGCAGTGGACAGCTACAAGCAAGCGCTGAAAGCGGATCCCAGCGCGACGTTCATTAGCGAAGAGCTTTCCGATCTCTACATTCAGTCCGGTCGTTTGCGGGAAGCTGTTTCCGAGGCAGAAGACGCGCTTAAGCAGAATCCAGAGGATCTGAACTCGCGTCGCGTTCTCGCCCGCATCTACACGCGGCTGATTGGCGACGCGCAGCAGAATAAAATCGACGAGTCGATGGTGAAAAAGGCCATCGAGCAGTATCTGAAAATCTCCGAAAAGGAGCCTTCGGATACCGACAGCTGGTTGATGCTGGGGCGCCTGCAAAAAATCTCCCAGAACTCGATCGAAGCAGAAAAGGCGTATAAGAAGGCGCTGGAACTCGATCCGAGTAACGAAGATGCGATGACCGGACTCGCGATGGTCTACTCGGACCTGGGCAACACGCAAGGCGCAACCGAATTATTGCGCAAGGCCGCTGAGAAGAATCCCAATCCTCGTAGTTTGACAACGCTTGCGAGCGCCTATGAGCAGATGAAAGAGTTTGCGCTCGCCGCTGAAACGCTGAAGAAGGCGCTTGACCAGTCGCCAGGGAACGTCGAGATTCAACGAGCTCTCGCGCAGAATTTGCTCTTAGCCGACCAGTTGGACGAAGCCCTCAAAATCTATCAAGAACTGGTGTCGGAAGATGCCAAGGACGTGCAGTCTCAATTGCGCATTTCACAGGTGTATCGACAAAAGCGCGACTTTGCCCAGGCTCGTGCGGCTGCTGAAAAAGCCAAGGAGATGGATCCGTCGAATCTGGAAGTGCAGTATAACGATGTGAACCTGTTGGAGGCGGAAGGGCGGCTCCCGGCTGCCATTTCTGCGATGAAAGAGATTCTAAGTTCGTCCGTTCGCAAAAGCTACAATCCGTCGGAACGCGCGAACCGCGTGCTTCTGCTGGAGCGTCTAGGCTTCCTGTACCGGACTAATGAGCAGTTTGACCCAGCAGCCGAGACTTTTCGACAGATCGGGGAAGTGGACCCCGAATCAGCTTCGAAGTCAGTCGCACAGGTGATCGACACGTATCGTGCCGGGCACGAATATGCCAAGGCGGAACAGGAAGCGGAAGCTGCAGTGAAGAAGTATCCCAAGGATCGGGTGGTGTTGAGCGTTCGAGCTTCGCTGCTTGCCGACATGGGTAAGACCGATCAGGCCATTGCCGAAACGCGCAAGCTGATGAACGGCAAGGATGATCGCGAGACGTACCTTGCTCTGGCCCAGATCTACGAGAAGGCCAAGAACTTTCCTGAAATGACTAAGGCGCTCGATTCCGCTGAGAAGCTTTCATCCGCCAAAGAGGAAAAAGAGACGGTCTTTTTTATGCGCGGCGCGATGTATGAGCGCATGAAGAACTATGATGGCGCGGACGCGGAGTTCCGGAAGGTTCTGGACGCCAATCCGGAGAATACTTCCGCTTTGAACTACCTCGGCTACATGCTGGCGGATCGCAACGTGCGGCTGGACGAGGCGGAGAAATTTATCCGGAAGGCGGTGGACCGGGAGCCTAACAACGGGGCCTATCTGGATAGTTTGGGATGGGTTTATTTCCGGCTGAATAGACTGCCTGACGCCGAGAAGAGTCTGTTGAGGGCGTTGGAAATGATGGCCAAGGATCCAACGGTGCATGACCATCTGGGGGATGTTTACTTCCAGGAAGGCAAGATCCGGGAAGCAGTCGGCCAATGGCAGAATTCGTTGAAGGCTTATCAGAGCGGATCCCCTAGTGAACTGGATCCCGTGGAAGTCGCTAAGGTGCGGAAGAAGCTCGATAACGCGAAAGTTCGATTAGCCCAGCAAGGAAAGTAATTCTTGACGCGTCCTTTCGCGTTGGGGTGGCTAGCGCAATCAGATTCCCTAGCCCTCCCTTAGGCATCGTGTCCTGGTTTGGGAAAAAGCGGTCATAAGAATCGAGACCGAGTTGATGCTTGTGCTTAACGGTTCGCGTGAGGATCAAGCATCCCAGTTTGCGAGCCAGTTCCGCAGTCGGCATCCCGTCCACCCCGGGGGCGCCAGCGTTGCGTTTAACCGCCGCGAGGGCTTGGCCGTAGTTTTCGGGCGCGACCGCTTGTTCCATCAGGTTCTGGTGCACCGCTTTCTGTCGGAAGGTTCGCGAATCGGCATCGTAAGTCCGTCGCCTCGGGCTTGGGCGGCTGCACCGCTTGGGCTTTTCGGCACTCGTTAGGCGGCGGCGCTTGATTGCCGCTTCGCTCTCACGCTCGCGCCGTCCGGCTCTACCCAATGCGTCTTGATGACTATTCTCGAGAGTTTGCTATCCGCTTCTTTCAGCTTCACCTCGCGGGTACGCCTTGCGGTTTCGCTCCGGTTGCCGCTTCCTACAACCGGAATCCATGGGGGTAAAATAAAGTATGCGCATCCTTCTGTTCAGTGGCAAAGGAGGCGTAGGAAAAACCAGTCTGGCCGCTGCCACCGGACTCCAGCTTTCACGGCTCGGGTATCGAACCCTGGTGATGAGCGTTGATCCGGCCCATAGTCTGGCCGACTCTTTCGATCTCGAGACCAGCCTCTTCCAGAGCCAGACCGGCGAACCGTTTTCCATCAACGAGCGTTTAGCCATCCACGAAGTCAACATCCAGCTTGAGATCAAACGCTATTGGAAAGAGATTTCTACCTACGTCGTCGCCGTCTTGCGTACTTCCGGCATCAGCGATGTCGAAGCGGAAGAGCTCGCAATCCTGCCGGGCATGGAAGAGCTCAGCGCGATGATGTATGTTAACCAGTACCGGCGCGAAGGGCGGTACGACGTCATCGTGCTCGATTGCGCGCCCACCGCCGAATCGCTGCGCTTCGTCAGCATGCCCACCACGCTCGATTGGTACATGAAACATGTGTTCCCTTTCCAGCGTGGACTGCTCAAGGCCGTGCGTCCGCTCGCCAATCGCGTCTCCCCCGTAGAGCTTCCGAGCGACAGCTACTTTGCCAACATTCAGTCGTTGTTCCAGAGACTCGACGGCATCGGCGAGATCATGGAAGATCCGCGCATTACCAGCGTCAGGCTGGTGACAAACCCTGAGAAGATGGTGCTGCGCGAAACGCAAAGGGCTTTTGTGTATTTCACGCTGCATGGCTTGACGGTGGACGGCATCTTGGTGAACCGAGTTCTGCCCGAAACCGTGACGGACGCGTATTTTAAAGAGTGGCGCGCATCGCAGAGTAAAGTGTTGCAGGAGATCGACCAATACTTTTCGCCGGTGCCAGTTAAGCGGATTCCCCTATTCACGCATGAAGTGCTCGGAAGCGAGCGATTGGAAGAGGTAGCGAGGGTACTTTATCGCGAGGATGAAGACCCCGCCGCCGTGACCCGCACCGAAGCTCCGTATTCGTTCGTGAAAAACAACTCGCATTACGAAGTGCATTTGCAGTTGCCATTCGCTGTGAAGGGGGATGTAGGGTTGTTCAAGAAGGGCGACGAGCTGGTGGTGCAAGTCGGAACGTTGCGGCGGCACATCGGGCTGCCGACATCCATGGCCGCGCTCTCGCCGTTGAAAGCCAGACTCGAAAATAGTCGGTTGATCGTGGAAATGAAGGAGGTTTGAAATGGACGAAAACGTGAAAACCGGGCCATCTGTCGGAGGTTGCTTCTGCAGCGGGGCCGGTCCGCAGGCGACGGCGATGTTGCGAAACGTGTGGTCGCAATCCACGCGGGACCACTTCCGCAATTCCCGCATGGAGTTTTTGAAGGGGGTACGCAGCCTGATCGACGAGCGCATTGACCGGCTTGCGAGGCACTCACAGCAAAGGAAGGGCTCAACGGTACCGGTCGAATAACATCGCAGGATTAGTAAGTAAGCCCGTAACCGAAGGCGAACCGCTTCGGCCAAGTGAAAGACAGCTTGCCAGTGGGTTTGTAATCGCCAAAGAGAACGTCGGCAACGCCGTCCCCTTCCGTGCCTGGCAGCCAGGCGGCGACGAAAGCATCTGCGTTGCCAAGCACGTTGTCGATCATCATCGGACGACCCGACACCAGGATCACTACTACGGGAATTTTGGCCGCTTTCACCGCGCTGATCGCCGCAACGTCTTCGGGTGCAAGATTCAGGTCCGTGCGATCACCGAGCATTTCGGCATACGGCGTTTCGCCCACTACCACCACGCCGACCGAGGCGCCAGCGGCTCCGGCTCCATCGAGTGAGTAAGTAACTTGGCCGCCTGAGGCAGCCGTTGCTTTTTTAATTCCAGCCAGAATCGTAGTGCCTTCGATGGTGTTCCCGCTCTTGCCTTGCCACGTGATTGTCCAGCCGCCGCATTGATTGCCAATGTCGTTGGCGCTCTTGCCCGCAACATGAATCCTGGGCAGGGTCTTGGCAAGCGGCAGCGTTTTGTTGTCGTTCTTGAGAAGCACGATCGACTGACGGACGGCATCGCGTGCCACGGCGCGATGTTCGGTGGATCCGAAGCTCTTCTGGAGCGAACGATCAGCCAGTTGGGACCGCTTCGGATCCAGCATGCCCATGGCGTATTTAACGCGTAAGATGCGAGTGACCGCATCGTCGATGCGAGACATCGCGACCTTACCTTCCTCTACATTTTCTTTGAGCTTCTCGAAGAACTCCTGGTAATGCTCGGGCACCATCACCATGTCCATGCCGGCGTTGATGGATGTTTCGATCTGCTGCTTATAAGTGCCGGGCAGTTGGTTGAGCGCGGCGTAATCGGAAATGAGAAAGCCTTGGAAGCCTAACTCCTGTTTGAGAATATCGGTCATCAAACGTTTGCTTGCCGAAACTTTGACGCCGTTCCAACTGCTGTAGGAGGGCATGATGGAACCCACCCCGGCGCGGATTGCAGGCGGATAGCCAGCGAGATGGACCTTGCGGAAGGTGGGTTCGTCTACTTGAGTGTCGCCCTGATCGAAGGGAAAGCGCGTGCCGTCTTTCTTAAGCTGGCCGGTGCCCAAGGCTGTCCCGCCATCCCCTGCAAAATGTTTCGCGCAGGCCAGTACGGCTTTCGGATTACTGAGACCTCCCCACTGCAATCCACGCACCGCCGCCTCGCCCAGGATTTTAACGACATCGGGAGATTCGCTAAATCCTTCATAAGTGCGGCCCCACCGAACATCTTGAGGGACCGCGATGCAGGGCGCGAAAGCCCAGTTGATGCCGGTGGCTCGCACTTCTTCAGCGGTAACGCGGCCGATTTTTTCAACCAACTCCGGATTGCGCGTGCAGCCAAGGCCGATGTTCTGCGGAAAGATCGTCGCGCCGAGCACATTGTTGTGGCCATGGACGGCGTCGATGCCGTACAGCAGCGGGATCCGGCGTTTGGTGGCGAGAGCACGGGTTTGATAGCGATCGTAGAGGGTGGTCCAGGATTGGAGATCGTTGCCAGATTTTGGGTCGGAGTCGCCGCCGCTGAGAAGCGAGCCAAGGTGATATTTGTCGATGTCGTCGATGCTCTTGAGGAACATTTGGTCGGGCTGGGTCATCTGCCCGATTTTTTCGTCAAGGGTGAGGGTGGAGACGAGTTTGCGAACCGAGTCATCGGCTTGGTACGCAACGAGGAAATATGCGCCGGAGAAAACAATGAGGGCGGGGAAGAGGCGGGTGAGGATCATAAACAAGTTCTCCTTGTAATAGTAATCGAAGGCTGCGTCGCCGTCCGCTGAGGTGGTCGGGAAACGTCAGCGAGGCTCCGGCCAGTTCAGGTGCTTGTGCAGGAAGCGGAAGGTTCCTTCGGCATTGATCGTGTGGCCGCCGTTGAAGTATTCGATCGCAGTCTTGTCGCCGAGTCCGAGCTGCGTGTAGAGCCAGCGCACTTTGGCATATTCTTGCGCCACCCATTGGTCACGGCTCACCCGGTCGTTATGGCCTCGCTCCACCATAAACGGCCGAGGCAGGATTAGGTAGGTCATCTCGGCATAGTCGAAGGTGTTGCCCATATCGAAGTAGGGCATCTCCCACTCGACGCTGTACATGAAGCTGAAACGCAAATCCGTAGCGGCCACCTTTTCCGTCCAGCTATTGAAATCGCCGGAACAGATCGAGAGGGCAAACCCTTCCAAAGCGGCCGGAAGCCGGACGGCCGACTCGCCTCCATAGCTCAGTCCGTAGAAGCCGATGCGCGCCGCGTCCACCATCGGCAGAGTCCCCAGCCAGCGCAGAATCTGATCGTGCTGCGCGATGATGAACGAGAATAGCGTTGCCTGCACGTTGTTGCTCTTGCGGCAAAGCCAGCGATAGCGATCCTCCCCGCGATACAAGTTGTGCGGAGCGAACGTGACGAACCCCCGCTCGGCCAGCCGCGCCGCGAAATCGTGATAGTACGGGCTGTCGCCTTCCACGGTTTCATGCGGAAGCCCACGCCGCCCGTGCTGGCACACCACTACGGGCCTTCGCTCACCCGCTCGGATTCGCGTAGGAACCAACAGAAGCCCCCAGGCGAACACTTCCGGCCACACATCCAGAACCACCTCGTACTCGGTCCATTGAGCAGTCTGCCGGATGCGACGCGTGCGCGCGTTTGCAGGCAGCATGGGCTCCTCAAACGTGCCCATCACCTGCTCATTGAAATAGCGGCGATACTCCTCCGCGCCCGCAATAAATTTCCTGGCGGGAAAAGCTTTGTGCCGCAAATCGGTTGACCACTGGTCGTCCGCCAGCTCAGGCATTACCTTGTACAGGAAGAAGCGTTCGCGGACCGATCCGGCTGCCCGAATCAGGGTCTGCACGTGATTCTCTGCCTGCCGCACCTGCCGCTTCTGACGCTCGGCAGGATCGAAAGCGATACGGGCATCCACTGGCGGCTGGTTCGATAGCGGCAGCGCTACGTTCGCGCCCAGCATCCGCACGAAGGCCTCCATCGCCGCCCGAGACCCGGGGCCTGCAGGGGCGCGCCCCTCGGCGCTGATCAGTTCGCGCGCTTGAAACTGGTCTGGCAGCAGCGAACCGATTCGATGATACTCAGCCGCTACGCTCTCGAACTCCGGCGTTCGCAAATCCCCTTTTGGACTGGTCTGGTCCGGGATTCTGCTGTACTCGATCGCCAATCCGCGCGGTGCGATGAGCGTGGCGATCTCGGCATCTCCGAACTCGGTGAGCAAGCCCCAAACGTTGCGATAGATCGGCTCGGACCACACCCGCCGCCTGGAATCGAAGTATCCGCTTACCAGCACGGCTGCAATGCGAGGGTCCACTGCGGCGGCATACAGCGCCACCAGCCCTCCTTCGCAGAATCCAGCCACGCCGATCTCGCTCCGCTCCGTCTTCGTGCGGAACCAGTCCACGGCGGCCAGCACCTTCTGCACCTCGTAACCGATCACGTGCCGCCCCATGTGGTACGCCTGGCGATAAATCCATTCGCGATGCGGCTGATCGGTCATGCGGATCTCGGGATGTCCAGACCAGCGAGCCGAACGGTCGATCAGTGCCGGTATCACTACCTCAAACCCGTTCTCAGCCAAGCGGCGAGCGAATTGGTTTTCTGCAGGAGTGCCTTTCGCGAGTCCGGAGATCTGTTCGGGCGTCTGGTCGGCGTCCGGCAGAGCTACAACAAACCCGGCCGGGAGTCGTTTCGGCTCCAGCAGCAAGCCCTCTCCAAAAACTCCTTCGAGCACCGGCCAGCGCACCTGATAAATGCGATAGCTGTCTAGATCGGCAACCAGCGCCGGAGCGGCATCATCCCCAAAGCGTTCCATAGCGGCAGCGAGGCGCGGGTCGGCCAATCCGATCTTGTGAGCGAATCGAGCACGATTGGGAGCGACGGATTTCTCGTAGGCTTGGAGCGAGTTGAAATCGCGGTTCCAGCGCTCTTTGCGCCGCTCGACCGACTCGGCGATCTTGCGCTCCACAAACTGATGAGCGCCGTCCATCATGCGCTCGGACAAGTCGCCTTCCCACGTTAGCTCTTGGGTGCCGGGCAGCCCGCTCGGTTCGCTATGCACTGCTAAAGTACACCCGGCGCCAATGAGGAGCTCTCGTCGGGAGATCATGCGGAAAGCTGACTTCGCAAGTCCATTGCCAGATAGCTTAACAGCACCGCATCAACCTATCCATGCCTCCCGCCGCCAGGAAGCCTACAAGAGTTCAGCGATTAGCGCGGCTGATCAAGCCGCGCTATTTGCACCGCATCGCGCTGAATACCCGCAAGCATACCTCTGAAAACGAGGCCATGAAATGGCAGGACCGCATACCAATACAGCAACCCGAACAAGCCGCGAGGCTCAAAGAGGGCGGTTTGGCGCAACGCACACTGCCGCTCGCCTTTGGCTTCCACCCGAAAATCGAGCAAGGCCTCTCCCGGTAAGCGCATTTCCGCTCGCAAGGATAAGTAGCGATCGCGCTCGAAACCAACCACGCGCCAGAAGTCGAGAGCGTCCCCGTATCTCAGAGTATCTGGATGCCTTCGGCCGCGGCGCAGCCCTGGCCCGCCTGCCATATTATCCAGCCAGCCTCGAATTTTCCAGAGCCAATCGGCATACCAGCCGTTCCCGCCGCCAACCCGACACACCGCACGAAACGCAGCCCATGCAGGAGCTTCGATGGAGACTTCGCGCTCGTCGCGAAAGACCGTGCCGCCGGACCAGTCTGGATCGCCCGGCATGGGGCCTGCCAAGGACCAGTTCGTTTCCACCATGTGCGATTCCAACTGACTCAAAGCAGCATGGATGGCTTCGCGAACATCCAGCAGTTTCTGCGGAATGAGGCGAATGATCCGGTCCTCTCGACAGACCACCTCGTTCTTCAACCCCTCCGCCAACGGTCTCGCGATCTTGTTGCTGAGCGGCGTGACCAGATGGATCCAGTAAGAACTCAAGCGTGGCGTGAGGACGGGCACCGGAAGAATCCAGCGGCGCGGAACCCCGAGTTCTTCCGCCATGATGCGCATGATGTCGCGATAGCAGAGCACTTGACATCCGCCAATGTCGAAGACGCCTCCAATGGATTCCGGCACCGACAACACGCCCACCAGGTATGCAAGCACGTTGTCGACTGCGATTGGCTGACAAGGCGTGCTGACCCATTTCGGCGTGATCATCACCGGCAGGCGTTGGACCAGGTAGCGCAGAATCTCAAACGATGCCGAGCCTGAGCCGATGATCATAGCCGCCCGCAGGACGGTCACCGGCACGCCAGCCGACGCAAGCGCTGCCTCGACATCCCGGCGCGACGACAAATGTTCGCTCAGGTCCGCGCCCGTTTCGCCGAGGCCGCCGAGATAAACGATGCGGCCAACTCCTGCATCGCGCGCGGCGTTCGCGAACGTATGAGCGAGGTCGAGATCGCGCCGCGCATACTCTTCTTCGGCCGACATCATCGAATGCACCAAATAGAATGCTGCATCGCATCCGACCAGTTCGCGGGTGAGTGATGGCGCGTCGGCTAAGTCGGCTTTACGGACTTCGACGCGGGAATCCGACGTCCAGTCACGGCCCTCTAGCTTACGAGGCGACCGCACCAGGCAGCGCAGCGCATATCCGGCTTCCAGCAGCCTGGGTGCAAGCCTGCCTCCGATATAGCCCGTGGCTCCCGCTATCGCAATTCGTTGCAAAATTAAGATCGCGCCAGGAATGTTTCCTGGCACTTTGGCGAGCAGAAATAATAGGTCTGGCCGCCTACGGTTTGCTGCAGGGAACTCGCGGCCGAGGTGTAGGTGCCGCACACCGGATCTTTCTTTAACTCGCCCGTCAGCGGAGCTTTGCTCTCGGGCGTGGGCCGCGTATTACTCGCTGACGAACCTCGGATGGCCTCCGAGAATCCCTTGGCGACAATGCCGATTATGCTTCTCACCACCGTTATCAGAAAAACCGTCAGGATCAAGTAGGCAATCGCGCGAAACATTTAACACCCAATCTAATTTTACTTCGTCACTGCGGCCGATACGCTTGAAATGATCCTGGTGAGCAGAGTGTCGGGCGTCTGGCCATCGGCATGGGCGTCGAAGTTTAAGATAATGCGATGCCTCAGAATCGAGGGTGCGATCAGCCGCAGATCGTCGACTGATAAATTCAGCCTCCCGCGCATCAGCGCCAGCACTCGGCCGCACTCCACCAAAGCCTGGGCGCCCCTCGGGGAACTGCCGTAGCGGATATATTTATTCGCCAAGTCATGCGCCTCGGGAGTGCCCGGCTGGGTGGCCATCACCAAGTCAATCGCATAATCCTGAACGTGCGGCGCCACCAGGATGTCCTTGCACACGGAACGAATATGCAGAATCGTATCGCGGTCGATCATTTGGCTGAGGTGGGCCTCTTCGCGCTGGATCGTCCGCTCTACGATGCGATTCAAGTCGGCGCGCGAAGGATACGTGACTAGAATCTTCATCAGGAACCG
>JANXQZ010000531.1 GCA_025353235.1 Bryobacterales bacterium | reverse complement strand
CGCGGAAGAATATTTTCAACCCGTTGCGACACCGAAACCGTGCTGCAAGCTTTCTTGGAGTGGGACCTGGATTGTCTTCCGAAGTTGCGCGGCATGTTTGCCCTCGCCATTTGGTCTCAATCCCGCCGGCGGCTGATCATTGCACGGGACCGGCTAGGCATCAAACCGCTTTATTTCTATCGGCGCGGCCGGGATTTCTATTTCGGATCGGAACTAAAAGCCCTCTTTGCGCACCCCGAAGTGGACCGGCATCTGAGCGCCGAAGGCCTGCATTATTACACCTCGCTAAACTATGTTCCGGCTCCTTTCACGCTGATCGAAGGCATACGAAAAGTCTTGCCCGGCCAGTGGATGGAGTGGCAAGCAGGCGAGGTTCGCTCCGGCTCTTATTGGCAACTGGCCTTTGAACCCGATGCAAAGCTGACCCAGGCAGCCGCCGCCGAACAACTCGACGGCCTGCTGAACGATGCCGTGCGCGAGCAACTGGTGGCCGACGTTCCCGTAGGAATTTGGGCCAGCGGAGGCTTGGATTCCACCAGCATTTTGCACTACGCAGCCCAGCACTCGTCCAGGCAAGTCAAGACCTTCTCGGTATCCTTCAGCGGCCGCAAGTTCGACGATGGTGGTTATGCCCGGCGCGTGGCGGAGCGCTACGGCACGGATCATCACGAGTTCGACCTGAATCCCGGAGTCGACCTGCGCAGCGCCATCGACGAGCTGGCCTATTATTCCGACGAGCCGGGTGCCGACGCTGGCGCGCTGCCGGTCTGGTTTCTGTCGAAGATGACCCGCGAACAAGTCACCGTTGCTCTGAGCGGCGAGGGCGCCGACGAACTCTTCGGTGGCTATGCCACTTATCTGGCGGATCGGTACGCCCGGTCCTTGCGCAAGGTGCCCGCTTTGGCGCGGCATTTGGCGCTAAAGTTGGCGCGCGCGATGCCGGTTTCAGATGAGAAAATCGGTCTCGATTACAAGGTGCAGCGCATGCTCTCCGGGTCTCTGCTTTCGCCAGCCGACGCCCACTTTTACTGGAATGGGACCTTCTCGGAAGCCGAGAAAAAGAAGCTGCATGTGCGCAACGGCCATCCTCCCGTAGGCTCGCTGATGGCCAATCTGCCCAGCGAGTCGCACAGCGTCGGCCACCTCAATCGATATCTGTGGCTGGACCAGCGCTATTACCTTCCCGACGACATTCTCTACAAATGCGACCGGATGAGCATGGCCCATGCGCTAGAAGTCCGTCCGCCTTTCTTGGATCACCGCATCGTGGAATTCGCCGCTCGGTTGCCCGAGAATCTAAAGGTCCGTGGCGGCGAACTCAAGTTCTTGCTCCGACGGCTGATGAAGGGCAAGCTGCCCTCAGAAGTAATCACCCGGAAAAAAGAAGGTTTCGACATACCCGCGCACGAGTGGTTTCGAGGCGTGCTGCGGCCTCTCCTGCTCGATACGCTAACCCGCGATGCCGTGGTGGAATCGAACCTGTTCCACTGGCCAGAAGTGGAGTCGCTTATCCGCGCCCACCTGGACCGCCGTGCTAACCTCGGGTATCACCTATGGGGCCTGTTGACACTGTTCCTATGGATGAAGCGATGGGGCGTACAGACAGCGCCGGCCCTGGCAGAGAGTCGGGAGCTTTTCAGCACCGTTTCCGTTACCAGTTAATTGTCCTGCTATTCGCTTCGGTGGTGTTTCTTGGATGCGCCATCAGCCCTCCGTCGCTTATGGATGACGTGGACGCAGTGCAGGCGCAGATCGCGCGCAACATGCTCGATTCGGGAGACTGGGTTACGGCGCGGCTGGACGGCGTCGTTTACCTCGAAAAATCACCCCTGAAATACTGGCTCATCGCTATATTTTTCAAAATCTTTGGAGTGTTCGACTGGGTAGCCCGGCTGCCGATGGCGCTGGTCAGCGTTTTGCTGTGCTGGCTCACCGCGCGGATCGGGGCCTGGGCGTTTTCGGAATTGGCTGGACTCTGCGCGGGGTTGGTCCTCTCCACCTGCATCGGCTTGTTCCTCTTCACGCGCATCTTGATCCCGGATGTGATTCTTACGTTTACCATCGCGCTCTCGCTGTGGGCGTTCTTGCGAGCCCTGGATGAGGACGAAGCGCGGCCCCGCTTATGGGCGGGTGTGATGGCGGCCGGCATCGGAACCGGGTTGCTGCTGAAGGGGTTGATCGCGGCGGTGTTCCCGATCGCGGCTGCTTTGCTCTATCTTGCGTTCAGCCATCAACTCATGTCGCGGCGCACGTGGCAGCGCTTGCGCGTGTTCTCGGGGATCCTGATCGCGCTTGCCATCGCCGCACCCTGGCACGTGCTGGCTACGCTCCGGAACCCGCCTTTTTTGTATTGGTCCATGAAAAGCGTTCCGGGTGAGTATCACGGCTTTTTCTGGTTCTACTTCATGAATGAGCACGTGCTGCGGTTCCTCAATCTACGGTATCCCCGAGACTACGACACCGTGCCAAGAGCGTATTTCTGGCTCTTTCATCTGCTCTGGCTTTTCCCGTGGAGCGTGTTTCTTCCAGGTCTTTTCAAACTGAGTTACAAGCCAGTGGGGCGTGCTGGGAGAACGCGCTTGCTGGCTCTGTGCTGGACCGGCTTTATTCTCCTGTTCTTCACCTTTTCCTCCACGCAGGAGTATTATTCGATGCCGTGCTACCCCGCGCTCGCGTTGCTGTTGGGCTGCGTCATGGCTGGACCGGCTGCGCGGGGTATCCGCATTGGACAGGGCTTGGTGGCCGGAATGGCAGCTTTCGGCGCGATTAGCGTCGCTTTTATTTTGGCCCAAGTATGGTCATTGCCAACCCCCGGCGACATCTCGCGGGCGCTGACCCAAAACCCCGATGCCTACACTCTCTCGCTGGGACATATGGGCGACCTGACGATGGCTTCGTTCGCCTACTTGCGGCTGCCGTTGATGGTGGCAGGTGTCGCGTTGTTGATCGGCGCAACGGGACTAACATGGCGCCGCGGAGTTCCCGGGTACTTCGCCATGGCCATCATGATGGCTTTGTTTTTTCATGCAGCCCGCTCCGCGATGGTGGTGTTCGATCCTTATCTCTCGTCGCGGCCCTTGGCGAACGCGCTCATGCAAGCGCCCCCAGGCCAGTTGATCGAAGACAACGCCTACTACACTTTCTCCTCCGTATTCTTCTATACGAACCGAACGGCTCTGTTGTTGAACGGACGCAAGACTAACCTCGAATACGGCTCGTACGCCCCCGATGCCCCCGACATGTTCATTGAGGATGAGAAATTTCGAGGATTGTGGAGTCGGCCAGAGCGATACTATTTGCTCGTGGAAGGGCCGGCTGTGGAGCGGATCTCATCCCTGGTGGGAAAGCCTGCCCTGCATGTTGTAGCCGAGAGCGGCGGGAAATTCCTGTTCGGCAATCATGCGCGTACTGATTGACGCCACTTCGGTTCTGCTCCGAAGCGCGGGTATCAAGAGCTACACGTACCATTGGATACGGCATCTCCGGACGCTAGCGGGCGCAGACGAGATCCACGCGTTCCCGCTCCTAGGCGATCTGGGCGATTTGCGTCACGAGCGGTCCGTGCTGAGCGCGGCTTCCACTTATCCTCGTCTGGCTCTGCTCTATGGGATCAACCTCGCCGGCAGCCTCGGGATTGACTGGATGGCTTCTGGATTCGATGTCTTGCATCTATCGAACCAGGTGAGAGTGGCCCCCAGCAAAGTCCGCATGACGGCGACGGTTCACGATCTCACCTGTTGGCTGCTGCCAGAACTCCATACGGCAGGGAATGTGCGAGCCGACCGCAGCTTCGCCGAACACGTCTGGAAGAAAGCCAGCGGACTGATCGCAGTATCCGAAAACACCAAGCAGGATGCGATCCGGATGCTGGGCATTGCTCCGGAGAAGATCCAGGTGATTTACTCGGGCGTTTCGCAGCAATACTTCGATGCAAAACCGTCAGTGTCAAAGCGTCCGTACGTGCTGTTCATAGGCACGATCGAGCCAAGAAAGAACGTGGACACGCTGCTGGATGCCTGGCACTTGCTACGGGCTGACGTTCGCTCCGAGTTCGATCTGGTGATTGCGGGGGCGACCGGCTGGTCCTCCGAGCGAACCGTGGCGAGGCTCAACTCCGGGATCGAAGGGATCCGCTATCTGGGCTATGTGGCCGAGGCGGAACTGCCTAGCCTCACGGCCGGTGCCACCGCGTTCGTGTATCCGTCGCTCTATGAAGGGTTCGGATTCCCGGTGGCGCAGGCGATGGCGTGCGGGGTGCCGGTGGTCACATCTAACAATTCCTGTCTGCCCGAAGTCGCTGGGGATGGAGCGATCTTCGTGGATGCCAGAAGCGCAGTGGAGACGGCGGCGGCGCTGGAACGCGTGCTCGCCTCACCGGAGTTGCGGGTGCGTTTGGCAGAGGCTGGGAGGAAGCGCGCGCAACGTTACCGTTGGGAAGAGTGCGCAAGACAGAGCCTGGAGTTCTTCCGCAGGAGGCTAGGCCATCCAAGCTCAGCGGGTAGGGCTGATTCGTAATCAGCAGGTCGCCAGTTCGATCCTGGCGGGTGGCTCCAGTCCTTCAACCACTTAAGCGTTCACACTCCAGAACAATTGGATTCAATTCGCGCTGCCCGGAATCCGCATGCGCTTTCTTCAGCAGATGGTCGAGTGATTCAACCGCCACGCGCACACTCTCCGGTACGGACTGGATGAAGGTCGCGACGTTATGGCTCGACCGTAGCCACCATATGCTTATAAGAGAGTCTTGAATGGAATGTTCACACGCACACGAATCGCTCTTGCCATAGCGTACTTGCTTTTCGTTGTGCTCGTCTTTATAGGTCTTAAGTATGCTGACCCACTCTGGGCCGAAGGGGGGATTCCGCTTGTTCTAGTAGGACTTCCGTGGAGCATTCCGGTACTCTTCCTTGAGGCCGGCATTTCCTTTATCCCTGGGATCGATAAGATCACGGGAACTGAAGGCGCGAACTTCTTCACTTCCGTGATCCTGTGCGGCGGGCTTAACGCTGCATTGATTTTAGGCCCCTCCAAGGTACTTGAAAGGGAAGCGGCAGAACCCTTAGCATCTGACCAGAGACTGGGGATCAAAACGGGATTTTGATCAGATTTTGCCACTCGTTCTGGCGGTCATCCGCCCAAATCAGAATCAATGTCTCAACCACATCGCGGATTGGCGCGCTCTGTGGGATAACGAGAAGAACTCCTGGGCTCGTGCCGCCTGACGCGACAAACCAGGCAAGGGCTTTTGGCATCGTTCGCTTCTCGTGGCTTAAGAGAATTCGGGACTGCGACGTCGCGAGGCGCAGAACAGCCTCATCATCAAGACCGTCCAGACGGGCGGCACGGGCGGTTTGAAAGTCGATCCGGGGCTCGCGGCGCAGGGTCGCGTCGACGATGATCCTCTTCAGGTCGTTGTCCGCCTGAAAACGAATGCTCAATGTTTCGCGAGATCCTGTGCGCCGATCTCATGGCGGGCGCATTCAAGGCGGGCGTACAGTTCCGGCCTGCTCTCGCTCAAAGGCCGGACGGAGCGCTCGATCTCCGCTTCACCTTCGTAAATGTTCGCGTCGACCTCTTGCTCGTGAGCGAGATAGAACGCAATCGCCCCGTACACCTGCTCAAGGCTGAGGGATGAAAAATTCTGGCGAATGGTCTCCGGCGAGTCTCCGGCCTTGAAGGAATACACCATGGAGTCCAGGGAAACACGTGTGCCGGCGACGTAGAATCCGCCGTTACGCTGCTCGATGTATTCGCTTCGTTCCATATTTTTCCAGTATAGAAGTTTCAGACAAAGGCGTCTGCTGATCCACCGATTCTGAATCTTTAAGTTCAGTCTGCTTAGCAGTCGCACAAGAAAATTCCTCTAAGATCAGCCTATTGCTCAAAGACACTAAATACGATAGACTATAGGACGATTGCATCGACTCAAACCTAAGACGAACCACCGTCAGATCATATCTGTCTTGGCGCTCTGCCTCGGAACGCATTCGATGCTGGCGCAATCAGCAGACGATCGCATTCGCGAACTCGAGAAGAAAATCGAAGATCTGGACCGGAGGCTCCAACTCGCCGAGGCCAGGAACTCCACCCCTCCAGTCGCATCCAGTCTGCTGCAATCAGGGGCCATTGTCACGGCGGACACCTCCGGCTTCAATATCAGATCGGGCGACGGCAACTATGCGCTCAAGATTGGCGCAGATCTTCAGGTGGACACTCGCAGCTTTGTGGGCAACGGCAGCTCAGCGCTTACCGACACCCTTCTATTGCGGCGCATCCGGCCCACGTTCTCCGGCACCGTGTACAAGTATGTCGATTACTTTTTCCGCCCGGACTTTGGTCAAGGCACAACGGTTATTTACGATGCGTATGCTCAACTCAACTACATACCGGGGCTAAGCCTCAAGGTCGGGAAATTCAAGCCTCCAGTGGGTCTCGAACGGCTGCAGTCCGATGACGATACGAGCTTCGTCGAGCGCGGGCTGCCCACGTTATTGGTTCCCAGCCGGGACATCGGCTACGAACTAACGGGACACATCCTTAAGCACCGAGTTAACTATGCCATCGGCGTTTTCAATGGGGTTCCTGACAACTCCTTGAGCGATTCCGCAGCCAGCAGTCATCGCGACTTTGCCGCTAGAGTCTTTTTGACGCCCTTCGCCTCCGGCGGCGAGAGTCCCCTCAGCGGTCTGGGATTTGGCATTGGCGGTTCGAGCGGAAACGTGGACAACGTCGCCCTTCCCGCTTACAAGAGCTTCGGCCAAACAACTTTCTTCAGCTTCAACTCTGGCGTCACTTCTATAGGCCATCGGACCCGACTGGCGCCCCAAGCCACTTATTACGTCGGTGGATTCGGGCTGCTGACTGAGTACACCCTGACAGAGGAAGGATTCCAGAAAGCGGCGGTTCGCAGGGCGGTAGCCCTACGCGCCTGGCAAGTCCAGACAAGCTACATTTTGACCGGTGAGAAGAAAGGATTCGCTGGGATCACTCCGCTCCGCCCTTTCGATCCGTTGCATCGCGGATGGGGTGCGTTCGAAATTGCGCTACGCACTGGCGAGTTCACGGCGGAAAGGGGAATGTTCAATCTGGGCTTCGCCGATATCACGAAGAGTCCGCGCGTGGCGCACGAATGGGCAGGCAGCTTCAACTGGTATCTCAACCGCCTGGTCCGCATCTCAGTCGACTACGGCCGCACCAGTTTCGTCGGAGGAGCGGCCCTAAATGTCGGGGGGAACCGTCTCCCGGAAAAGGTAATTATCGTGCGATATCAAATCAACTTTATTTGAATTAGGGATAGATTTTCTCTTTCCTCTCCAGCATTCCAATAAACTGCTCAATCTTCCGAGCCCGAGTCTCCGCTTTCTTGACGGTTTGAATTCGCCATAGGACTGCATACCGGTTCGCCCGGTCGAGACTCGTGAAAAATGCAGCGGCTCCAGGATTCGCGTCCAGAGCAGCCCTGAAAGTCGCTCGGCACGGTAGCTCCGCTAGGCGAGTCATAGGCTGCGTCCCATCGCCCGTTCTTCTTGGCATTCTCGATCGCCTCAAGTCCCGCCGCTTTCATAGCCCCATTCGCAATCAGCAGCAATGCTTTATCCCGGTTGATCTTCGACCATATTCTCTTGTTCGAACGCGACACAAATTTCTGCAGCCAAGTCTGTTCGTTTTCAG
>JANXQZ010000526.1 GCA_025353235.1 Bryobacterales bacterium | reverse complement strand
CCGGCCCCGTTCGGCCCCAGAAAACCGTAGATGCTGCCTGCCTCCACTTGCAGGCTGATATGGCTAAGTACCGGTTCCTGCTCAGCGTACCGGTGGCGCAGATCGACGGTCTCCAGGCAGTAGGGGGAATGATCAGGCATTTTTTCTGTGCTCTCTTGGAGAAGTTGTCGTTAGAGTTAAATTATACCTTAAAACTTAAGGTAAGGGTTAAATTTATGAGCGAAGAAAAACGGACAAGAGGAATTCAGCAGAGCAGCGCTCGCCTGCGGCGATGGGTAACGGCCCTGTGGGCGGTCTTGGGGATATTGCTTGTGTTGGAGCGCTTTGGCTGGACTGTACCGGCGGTTGTAAACAACGACCCTGGGCGGGAGTTGGCGCGGCGCTTCTGCTTCCAGCTTGTCGCAGCCAGCCCGGAGGTGCTGTATCTACTGTCGCTGTGGTGGATCCGGCAGGCGCTGGCGGCCTTCGCCACTGGTGATCTCTACGCACCGGTCATCTCGCGTATGCTCCGCCGCGTCGGACTCATGCTGGCCGCTGGTGCCTTTCTCAACGTATTCGTCGTGCCTGCGGTGGACCGCGCGCTGGGGCTGGGACCCGGCTATTGGATAGCCTTCGATGTGACCGGTTTGGTCCTCGGCGCAATCGGGCTTTCGCTGGCCATCGTTGCCCGTGTGCTCGAGCGCGCCAGGGAACTCAAGGCAGAACTGGACGAGATCTTCTGATGTCCATTCGAATCACATTGGACGCCATGCTCGCGGCGAAGGGCATGAAGGCTAAGCGAGTGGCCGAAATCATCGGCGTCAGTGAGACGCATCTGTCCCTCTTCCGAACCGGCAAGGTCCGCGGGGTCCGCTTCTCGACGTTGGCGAAGTTGTGCCGCGCTCTGAGCTGTCAAC
This sequence comes from Bryobacterales bacterium, assembly GCA_025353235.1. Classification (GTDB taxonomy): domain Bacteria; phylum Acidobacteriota; class Terriglobia; order Bryobacterales; family Bryobacteraceae; genus JANXQZ01. The sequence continues at coordinate 228 of JANXQZ010000526.1, read as the reverse complement.
CGGGAGACTTGATCGCCTATGATCTCGCAGACGAGGAGCCCTCCGAGAGCGGAGACGAAAGGAATCGGTAGATGCCCGAATCTTGCGCTGCTTAGCGGCTTTTTAGCCGACTCTCTATCGGCTAGCTAGAAAATCGTGCGCGGCCCGAGAGAGCAGATTGGCAAACGATGTACCTCGACTACTTGGCGAAGTAATTCCCAGCCAACTCCGGTTTTTGAGCGAGAGCCT